>DATCFQ010000296.1:0-3653 GCA_036509495.1 Caulobacteraceae bacterium | reverse complement strand
CCGCCGCGCCCGGCCCCTCGGCGGGGACCGCATAGCTCTTCTGCCGGCCCGACCAGGCGCCCAGCCGCACCAGTTGGCGGACCACATTGCGCTCCAGGACGACCTGGCCGCGGTTCTCGCCGCGCTTGACCGCCACCTTCTGCACCGAGGGATCGTAGCGCACGAGCCAGACCTCTGCGCCGCCCGGCGGCCGATGGCCCGAACCGACCGTCAGCCGGGTGCGGTGAAGACGCATGCGCGGGCCCGAAAGCCCGCCCTGCCGCATCTTGCGGATCAGCGCCTCGACCCGCTTGGTCTCGGCCCCGGCGACCTGGCCCCGGCCGTCGACGACGATCTGCGGGGTGTAGAGGTCGCGCAGCGCCAGCGTCTGCTCATAGGCCTTCTGCCGGGCGCTGAACTCGGGTTTGGCGAAGGTGTCGCTCCAGCCGAGATCGTCCCAGTAATCGACCGAGAAGGTGAGGGCGAGGACGTCCGGTTCGTCCACCAGCTGATCGACCACCTTGTCGGCGGCGACGCAGACCGAGCAGCCCTGGCTGGTGAACAGCTCGACCACCACCGGACGCGCATGGCGTCCGTGCGACGCGGGGCGGCGGCCCCGGGCCTCGGCCGTCCCCGCCGAGGCGGCGAGGCACACGCAGGCGATGGCGATGAGGGCCCGTCGCATAGGCCTGCACTTAATCCGAACTGACGCGCCCTCGCCGTTCACCAATCCGTGAGCTCACTCGGCCGCGGCGGGCGCCGCCGCGGGCCGCGCCAGATGGCGCAGCACATAGGGCAGCACGCCGCCGTGCATGAAATAGGCAAGCTCGGTCGGGGTATCGATACGGCAGATCACCGGGAAGCGGGCGATGCGGCCGTCCGACGGGCGGTAGAGCTCGACGGTCAGGCTCTTGCGCGGGCCCAGAGATTCCAGCCCGCGGATGTTGACGATCTCCTCGCCGGTCAGGTTCAGCCTTTGCCAGCCCTCGGCCCGGAATTGCAGCGGCAGCACGCCCATGCCGACCAGGTTGGAGCGGTGGATGCGCTCGTAGCTCTCGGCGATCACCGCCCTGACGCCCAAGAGCTTGGCGCCCTTGGCCGCCCAGTCCCGCGAGGAGCCGGTGCCGTATTCCTTGCCGGCGAACACCACCAGCGGCCGGCCCTCGGCCTGGTAGCGCATGGCCGCGTCGTAGATCGACATCACGTCCCCGGACGGGAAGTGCTTGGTCATGCCGCCTTCGATCTCGGGGACGATGCGGTTGCGGATACGGATGTTGGCGAAGGTGCCCCGCATCATCACCTGGTGGTTGCCGCGCCGCGAGCCGTAGGAATTGAACTCGGTCGGCGAGACCTGGTGCTCCATCAGATATTCGCCTGCGGGCGAGGCCTTCTTGATCGAGCCGGCCGGCGAGATGTGGTCGGTGGTGATCGAGTCCCCGAAGATGCCCAGGATCCGCGCCTCGATGATGTCGGTCACCGGCGGCGGGGTCATGCTCATGCCCTCGAAATAGGGCGGGTTCTGAACATAGGTGGAGGTCGGGTCCCAGGCGTAGGTCTGGCCGCCGGCGATGCCGATGGCCTGCCAGTGCTCGTCGCCGCGGAACACGTCGGCGTAGCGGGTCTTGAACATCTCGCCGGTGACCGATTTGCGCTGCAGCTCGGCGACTTCCTCGTTGGTCGGCCAGATGTCCTTCAGATAGACCGGCTTGCCGCCCTTGCCCTCGCCGAGCGGCTCGGTCGAGAGGTCGATCTTCATCGAGCCGGCCAGGGCGTAGGCGACCACCAGGGGCGGGGAGGCCAGGTAGTTGGCCCGCACGTCCGGATTCACCCGGCCTTCGAAATTGCGGTTGCCCGAGAGCACGCTGGCGGCCACCAGGTCGCCGTTCTGCACCGCCTTGGAGATCGCCTCGGGCAGCGGCCCGGAGTTGCCGATGCAGGTGGTGCAGCCATAGCCGACCAGGTTGAAGCCCAGCTTGTCGAGCGGCTTCTGCAGGCCCGACTTGGCCAGGTAGTCGGTGACCACCTGCGAGCCGGGGGCCAGGGAGGTCTTCACCCACGGCTTGACGCTCAATCCCAGGGCCAGCGCCTTCTTGGCCACGAGGCCCGCGGCGATCAGCACCGAGGGATTGGAGGTGTTGGTGCAGGAGGTGATGGCGGCGATCACCACGTCGCCGTGGCCGACGTCGAACTTCTCGCCCTCGACGGGCGTGCGCGGGTCGTCGGTCTTGTTGAAATCACTGACCAGGGCGCCGGCGAAGGCCTGCGAGGCCTGGGACAGCGGCACCCGATCCTGCGGCCGCTTGGGTCCGGCCAGGGACGGTTCGACCTCGGCGAGCTCGAGCTCGAGGGTGTCGGTGAACTCCGGATCGGCGTGGCCTTCCTCGAACCACATGCCCTGTTCCTTGGCATAGGCCTCGACCAGGGCCACCTGGTCGGCATCGCGGCCGGTGCGGGACAGGTATTCGATGGTCGAGCGGCTGACCGGGAAGAAGCCGCAGGTGGCCCCGTATTCGGGGGCCATGTTGGCGATGGTGGCCTGGTCCTCGATCGACAGGCCCGCCAGGCCCGGTCCGAAGAATTCCACGAACTTGCCGACCACGCCCTTCCTGCGCAGCATCTGGGTGACGGTGAGCACTAGGTCGGTGGCTGTCGCGCCCTCGGGCAGCCGGCCCGACAGCTTGAAGCCGATGACCTCGGGGATCAGCATAGGGATCGGCTGGCCGAGCATGGCCGCCTCGGCCTCGATGCCGCCCACGCCCCAGCCCAGCACCGAAAGGCCGTTGACCATGGTGGTGTGGCTGTCGGTGCCGACCACGGTGTCCGGATAGGCGCAGAGGTCCGGCCCTTCGGCGCCGGAGAACACCGTCCGCGCCAGGTATTCGAGGTTCACCTGGTGGCAGATGCCGGTGCCGGGCGGCACCACCGAGAAGTTGCGGAAGGCGGTCGAGCCCCAGCGAAGGAAGCGGTAGCGCTCCAGGTTGCGCTCATATTCCCGGTCGACGTTGTGCTCGAAGGCGGTGGCGGTGCCGAAATAGTCGACCATCACCGAGTGGTCGATGACCAGGTCCACCGGCGCCAGTGGGTTGATCTTCTCCGGATCGCCGCCCAGCTTGGTCATGGCGTCCCGCATGGCGGCCAGGTCGACCACCGCCGGCACGCCGGTGAAGTCCTGCATCAGCACCCGGGCCGGCCGGAACGAGATCTCGTGCTCGACCGAGCCCTTGTTGTCGAGCCAGGCGGCGACCGCCTTGAGGTCGGCTTCCTTGACGGTGAGGTTGTCTTCGTGGCGCAGCAGGTTCTCGAGAAGCACCTTCATCGAGACCGGCAGGCGGGAAATGCCGGCAAGCCCTTCGGCTTCCGCCGCGCGCAGGCTGTAGTACAGGTAGGTCTTGTCTCCGACCTTCAATTCTTTGCGGGCGTGATGGCTGTCGATCGACGGCATAGAGCGCGAACCCCTTCTTCTTCCGGGCCGGCCCGACATCCGGACGGGGGGCGGCGCGCATGATGGATCGGACACACAGCGTTCGATCCCGCGCGGCGGCGACCCCTCGCGGCCGCGGGTTCCTTAGACCTGGACCGGGGCGGCGTCTATGCAGTGACGGGGGCGGAGCTGCCGCTCTTGGGCAATGGGACAATCCACGCCCCCTCCCCCCCCGAGGGGGAGGGTCGGAGAG
>DATCFQ010000295.1:0-9629 GCA_036509495.1 Caulobacteraceae bacterium | reverse complement strand
TCTGCGGCGCGTGGTCCCCCTCCCGCCACTGCTCCGCAGTGGGGGAGGTGAAAGGGAACTGCCAGCCCGGATTACCGCACCACCCCGCCGACGCCGCCGTCGATGGTCATGTTGAAGGTCGAGACCTGGGCCGACTTGGAGACCTGTTCGCGATAGGCGACGTAGCGCTCCACGCTGAGCATCTTGACGATTTTCACCCCGGCGCCGAAGCGGCGCAGCAGCGAGCGCTCGTTGCAGTCGCGGGCCGGAATCTGCGGCCGGCAGGCGACCTTGCCGTCGCCGAAGCGGTAGAGCGCCTCGCCCTTGGCGCAGTTGATGATCTCACCGTGCTCGAAGCTGACCTGGCCGTGGAAGTCGGCCAGGGTCGCCTGCATATGGGTGCCGGCGATGCAGCGGTAGAGTTCGCCCTCGTAGTGCTCGTCGATCTCGCGGTCCGGAGTGGCCTGGGAGGCCGGGTGCGGCACGTCCTTGTCGTCGATGCAGACGGCCTGGATCACCACCACCCTGATTCGCGTTCGTTCGGCCTCATAGGCCTCGCGCTGTGGGATCACCGCGCCCTGGACATCAAGGCCCTGGATGACGCCGACCGGGCCCTCGCCCATCGACCAGAAGCCGCCCCCGCCCCCGAACACCGTCGTGGCGCCGGCCGCGGCGCCGGAGATGGCGAACGACTGGGCGTTGGCGTTGGCCACCACGGTCGAGCCGATGCTGATGTTCACGCCGGGAATGTTGATCTGGTGGCAGCAGGGCGGCGCCGGCGGCGGCGGCGGAGTCGGCGGCGCGCAGTTGCAGGGCGGCGGCGGCGGCGTGCAATTACAGCCCGCATAGGCCGCGCCGGCGACCGACAGGGTCAACAGCGCCAGTGCGATGGCGATCAGCGGATGCCTTAGGAGGCGTTCGCCCATGGCCTTCTCTCCTCGTTCCGGCGCTTGGCGCCGCCTCGCCGCGGCGTCCCGGAATGGGACGCTCAGCCTGGCATGACGCTTCCAATGCAACCCGCGTGCGGCGGCTTGACCGCGCCGGGTTGGAACACGTCGATGCTGCATTCAAATACAGAACTGTTGATAGACTATTGGCGTGAGCGGAAGCGCGGCGCCCTGTGCCCCGCCCGCAACGCTATCGATCCGAGCGAGCTTTCGCTGCTGCTGCCCCAGGTATTCATCCTGGGCCGGACAGCGCCGGGCCGTTGCGTCTTCCGCCTGGCCGGCGGCCTGGTCACCGATGTCCATGGCCGGGACATGCGCCATGTGGACGTCCTGTCGCTGTGGACCGAGACCGATCGCCCCCGCCTGGCGGCCGCGCTCGAGGCCTCGCGCCGCGCCGCCGAGCCTTTGGTGGCCACCACCGAGGCCCGTTCGGCCAAGGGTGCAGTGCAGATCGAACTGACCTTCGCTCCCCTGGCGGCCGACGCCGCGCCCTACGATCGCTTCCTCGGCCTCTACCAGCCGCTGGAATCGCTATCGCCGCTGCAGGCCCAGCCGGCCGAGCTGCGCCTGCGCCACATCGCCAGCGCCGCCGAACACCTCGCGCCCCGCCTGCGCCTCGCAGCCGTCGACGGCCGCAGGATCGCCTAGGCGAACGAGGCCTTGGGCCGCAGTCCGTCCCGATAGCGCTTCCAGTTCTCGACATAGTGGCGGGCGCTGGCCGCCAGCATGGCGATCTCCTCGGCCGTCACCGGGCGCACCACCCGCGCCGGAGCGCCCACGGCCAGGCTGCCGTCGGGGATCGTCTTGCCCTCGGTGACCAGGGCGCCCGCGCCGATGATGCAGTTGCGACCGATGCGGGCGCCGTTCAGCAGGATCGCGCCAATTCCGATCAGGCTGCCGTCGCCGATGATGGCGCCGTGGATCATCGCCCTGTGCCCGATCGTCACACCGGCGCCGACCTCCAGCGGAACACCGGCATCGGTGTGAAGAACCGCGTGGTCCTGGATGTTGCTGTTCTCGCCCACCACAATGGGATCGTTGTCGCCTCTGAGCACGGCGCCAAACCAGATGCTGGCGTTCTTCTTGATGATAACCCTTCCGATCACGCAGGCGTTGGGCGCGATCCAGTATTCGCCGCCTGATGGCGTCACTGGACTTGAGTCCCCTAGGGCGAATTCAGTCATGGCTGCCTGGATGAAGGTTGCGCGACATGGAATTTAACTGCTTCGAAACGCGGCTAAGATCAACCTGATCGGGCGATTCGGGAGCCCCCCGGATCGCAAGCCGCAGCCGGCAAGATCGTCGTCTGCGATCTCCAGAGCGGAGACCAGAGTGTCGCGTTCGGTGCCTCGGCGGGGTCGCCCGCCGCCGCCTCCAACCAAGCCGGACCGGGATCGGTCCGGGGCCAGCGGCCCTCCCTCCATTTCCGATCCATCACCCGAAGGGCGAGCCGTAGCGGCTTCGCCCTTTTTTATTGCTCAAACGGAGGCCCTGATGACCAAGCGCGCCCTGAGACGAGTTCCGCGCGAGAGCGAGCGCCACGCCCCGGTGTACGAGGACAGCAAGATCCGCCGTCTTCCGCTGGACCGCGACTGGTCGCCGCTCGATCGCGAGGAGGGGCGCGATCAGGGGTATCTGAAGACTATCCGTCCCAAGTCCGAGGGCCAGATCCGGCTGCTCGACGCCATCGACTCCAAGAGTCTGGTGCTGGCGCTGGGCCCGGCCGGCACAGGCAAGACCTATCTGGCCATCGCCAAGGCGGTGGCGGCGCTCGAGGCCGGCAAGGTCGGCAAGATCGTTCTCTCCAGGCCGGCGGTGGACGCCGGCGAATCGATCGGCTTCCTGCCCGGCGACGTCGAGGACAAGCTCGCCCCCTATCTGCGGCCACTCTACGACGCCCTCTCCGACCGGCTGTCGATGAAGCGGGTGCGCGGCCTGATCACCGAAGGCGCCATCGAGATCGCGCCGGTGGGCTACATGCGCGGACGCACCCTGAACAACGCCTTCGTGGTCATCGACGAGGCGCAGAACTGCACCTACGTCCAGCTCAAGATGCTGCTGACCCGGCTGGGCTGGAACTCGACCATGGTGGTCACCGGCGACCCGAACCAGTCGGACCTGCTGCCCGAACTCTCGGGCCTCGGCACGGTCGCCGAACGATTGGAGGCCGTCGACGACATCGCGGTGGTGCGCCTGTCGGATGTCGACATCGTCCGCCACCCCCTGGTCGCCAGCATGCTTGGGGTGTTGTGAACGCGAGCGCATGCCGCGGTCCCAGATGACATTCGGCGGGCGATATATCATGCCCTGACCTTGTTTGCCGCGCCTGCGCCTTGCTAGGCTTGCGCTGGATTGGGCGAAGAGGATGTCGGCATGGCGAGCGTCGAAGACGCGCCCGTGATCATCGCGGGCGGCGGGCTGGTCGGCCTGTCCACCGCCATGTTCCTGGCCCAGCGCGGGATCAAGAGCCTGGCCATCGAGCGGCTGAGGGCGCCGTCGACGGTGCCGCGCGCGGCCTTCTTCCACATGCGCACCTTCGAGCTGTTCCGGCAGGCCGGCATCGAGGATCAGGTTCGCGAGCAGTCGCAGCGGGAGTTCACCCCCGACGGCGCCATCGTCGCGGTGGAATCCCTGACCGGGCCGCAGATCGCCGCCTTCATCCCCAGCCTGAACGAAGGCGTCGAGGCGCTCAGCCCCTGCCGCCGCTGGTTCGTCAGCCAGCCGGGGCTCGAGCCGATCCTGAGGGGCCGGGCCCAGGAGATCGGGGCCACCGTGGTGGGTGGTCTGGAGGTGGTCTCCGCCGAGCAGGACGCCGATGGGGTGACCGTGACGGCGCGCGACGTCGACAGCGGCGAGGAGCGCCGCTTCCGGGGCCGCTATTTCATCGATTGCGAGGGCGCCCACAGCAAGGTGCGCGATCAGCTCGGCATCCAGATGCTGGGCCGCGGGGTCTTCTCCAACAGCATCACCATCTATTTCAAGGCCGAGCTGGGCCCCTACCTGGTCGGGCGCAACCTCAGCATCATCTACATCAGCAACCCCGTGCTCGGCGGCTTCTTCAGGCTGGAGAAGGGCTCCTCGCGGGGCTTCCTGGTGGTCAACACCGTCGGCGACCCCTACGCCGACCCCGAAGCTGCAGCCAATGTCGCCGGCGACATCTCCGAGGCGCGGCTGATCGAACTGGTGCGCGCCTCCGCCGGCGATCCGGACCTGAAGGTAGAGCTCGAAGGCTGCGCGCGCTGGCGCTGCACCTCCGACGTGGCCGAGCGCTACCAGGAGGGCCGCATCTTCTTCGCGGGCGATAGCGCCCACCTGATGCCGCCCAACGGCGGCTTCGGCGGCAACACCGGGATCCACGACGCCCATAACCTCGCCTGGAAGCTCGAGCTGGTGCTGAACGGGATCGCCGGACCGGAGCTGCTGGAGAGCTATGACGCCGAGCGCCGGCCGGTGGGCCGCTTCACCGTCGACCAGGCCTATACCCGCTACGTCACCCGCACGGCGGCCTATCTGAAGGCCAAGGACCCGCCGCCCTACGAAGAAGATTTCCGCATCGAGCTCGGCTACCTCTACCGCTCGGGCGCGGTGCTGAGCGAGCCCGGTGCGCAGGACGGGCGCCAGCATCCGCTGGAGTCCAAGGGCAGTCCAGGCGCCAGAGCGCCGCACCGGTGGGTGCAGCATGACGGAAAGCGAGTCTCGACCCTCGACCTGCTGGGCAAGGGCTTCGCGGTGTTCGCCGGGCCCGAAGGCGACACATGGCTGGACGCGGCCAAACGAGCCGCCGCCCAGACCGGCGCGCGGGTCGATGCCTACCGGTTGGGCGAAGAGGACGCCGCGGCCTATGGCCTGGAGCCCTCCGGCGCCTCGTTGATCCGGCCGGACGGCTTTGTCGCCTGGCGCGCGCCCGCCGCCCCGGCCGATCCGGCCGCGGCGCTCACAGGGGCGCTGAATGCGGTGCTGATGCGGGCCTAGTCTTCCAGGTCCTCGGCGAGGATGGCCATCTCGAACATGAACGAGCCGTCCTCGTCCTCGTCCTGATAGACCACGCCGATGAACTCCTCGCCGATATAGACCTCGGCGGAATCCTTCTGCTTGGGACGGGCCTTCAGGGCCAGCCCGGCGTTGCCGAAGGTGCGCTTCAGGTGCGCTTCGATGCGTTTGACGTTCTTGTCGTCCACGAGATCCTCCGGTGCGGCGCTAGTGTGGTGAATCTGAAGTTCGCAAGATGATGTGGCAGCCCCGGTGCGAACTTCAGATTCACCACACTAGAACCATACACTTCCCTAGTGTCCTTATCGGTTCCGAAGTTCGCATTCGGCTGCAACCGGCGCCTGCGAACTTCGGAACCGGGACACTAGGCGCTTATGCCGTCAGATCACGTAGTCGTAAACGACATCCGCGAGGGTGTGGTCCATGGTCCGCGCCGGTTCGGGGCATTGCGGGCAGTTGATCAGCCGCGCCGGCACCCCGGCGGCGGTGCATCCGGAGGGCACCGGCTTCAGCACCACCGAGCCCGACGCGATCTTGGCGTAGTCGCCGATCTGGATATTGCCGAGCACCTTGGCCCCGGCGCCCAGCAGCACGCCCTTGCCGATCTTCGGATGCCGGTCGCCGCGCTCGGCGCCCGTGCCGCCCAGGGTCACCCCGTGCAGCATGGAGACGTCGTCGCCGACCACGGCGGTCTCGCCGATCACCACGCCGGTGGCGTGATCGATGAAGACGCCCGAGCCGATGCGGGCGGCCGGATGGATGTCGACCTGGAACAGTTCGGATGTGCGGCTCTGCAGATAGAGCGCCAGAGTCTCGCGGCCCTGCCGCCAGAGATAGGTGCCGAGCCTGTGGGTCTGCAGGGCGATGAAGCCCTTGAAGAACAGGAACGGCTGCAGATAGCCCTTGCAGGCCGGATCGCGCTCGAACACGGCGCGTAGATCGGCCTCGGCCTGGTCGACCATGAGGGGCGTGGCCGCGTAGGCCTCCTGGCAGATCTCGCGCAGGCTGATCGGGGTGATCACCGCATCGCCGAGCTTGCGGGCGAGCTGGAACGACAGCGCATCGGCGAGGTCGTCATGGCGCAGGATCACCGCATCGAGCAGGGAGCTGAGCGCCGGCTCGCTGCGGCAGGCGGCCAGAGCCTCGTTGCACAGCGCCGCCCACACCGGCGGCGGTCCATCCGGACGGACCAGTTCGAGCGTCTGCGCCATCACCGCGTCTCCCTATCCCGGCCGAGCATGGCCTTGGCCAAGCCTTCGGGAAGCTGTCCTTCGTGCGCCATATGGTACGCCCGCAGGAGCATCGCTACTGTTATCAGATCCTGAATTCGCCCGGCCAGCGCCTGTTCCAGCGCCTCGTAGAATGGAACGGCGACCATCGCCAGGGATTCGGTGGCGTCCGGCTCGGCCGCGCCTTGGCTCAGGTCGATGGCGATGAAGCCCATGCCGCGCTCGTCGGTGACCGAATTCGACAGCTGGAAGCTCAGCACCTGGATCCAGGTCGCCGCCTGCAGGCCCGTCTCCTCGCGCAGCTCGCGCCTGGCCCCCTCCAGGGGGGCGCCCGCCAGCGGCGCGCCGCCCTCAGGGATCTCCCAGCTATAGTCGCCGAGCGGGAAACGGTGCTGGCCGACCAGCACGATGCGTCCGTCCGGGAAGATCGGCAGCACCCCGATCGCCAGGTTCTTGAAGCGGACCACGCCATAGACGGTGCGCGCGCCGGTCGGCGCCTCGGCCTGGAATTCCTGCAGCCCGATCCAGGGGTTCTCATAGACCGGCGTCTGGCTCAGCGCCCGCCAGGGCTTGCCGGTCGGGGCCATCCAGTCGGGCGGTGACGGGGGGTGCGGCATGGGATGCTCGGCTTGCCGTGGGCGGCGGGGCCTTATACCTGAACCCCGCCCATCGCATGCCAGAGGTCGCCGTGAAACCTTCCGTTCCGCCCGCGCCGGCCTTTGGCGAACCCGCCCCGGTCGCCCTGCCTTCGCCCGAGACCCTGGCCCTGATGGCGCGCCGCCGCTCGGCCTCCGCCCCGGTGCTGGGCGCGCCCGCCCCGACGCCGGACGAACTGCACGCGCTGCTGCGGCTGGCCGCCCGGGCGCCCGATCATGGCAAGCTGTTCCCCTGGCGTTTCATCATCCTGGAGGGCGAGGCCAAGGCGGCGCTGGTCCGCCAGCTGGAACGCCTGGCCGCAGACCAGCCCTCCCCCGACAAGGCCCTGGGCGCCCTGGCCAAGCTGCGCAACCCGCCGCTCACCGTGGCGGTGATCTCGCGGGTGACCGAATGCAACATCCCGCAGTGGGAACAGGTGCTGTCCTCCGGCGCGGTCTGCATGAACCTGCTGATCGCCGCCGACGCCATGGGCTATGGCGCCAACTGGATCACCGACTGGTACGCCTATGACGAGCGCGCCCTGCGCCTGCTGGGCGCCGAGCCCGGAGAGCGCGTCGCCGGCTACGTCCACCTCGGAACCCTGCCCGAGCCGCCGCTGGAGCGCGTGCGGCCCGATCTCGACAAGCTGGTGGTCCGCTACACAGCGCCGGAATGATCGCCGCCACTGACTGTTCGCATTCTGTTCTTGCTGCAAACCCGACTCTCTGGCCTACATAGAGAGGTCCGTCCGGGGCCCTCCGGCCGCGCATCCTAGAGTCTGCATGTCCGAACCCCACCGCTTCATCCGCGTGCGCGGCGCGCGCGAGCACAATCTGAAGAACGTCAGCGTCGACATCCCGCGCGAGCAGCTGGTCGTGCTCACCGGCCTGTCGGGCTCGGGCAAGTCCTCGCTCGCCTTCGACACCATCTATGCCGAAGGCCAGCGCCGCTATGTCGAAAGCCTGTCCGCCTACGCCCGCCAGTTCCTGGAGCTGATGGGCAAGCCGGACGTCGACCTGATCGAAGGCCTGTCGCCGGCCATCTCCATCGAACAGAAGACCACCTCGAAGAACCCGCGCTCGACGGTCGGCACGGTCACCGAGATCCACGACTACATGCGCCTGCTCTGGGCGCGCGTCGGGGTGCCCTATTCGCCAGCCACGGGCCTGCCGATCGAGAGCCAGACCGTCAGCCAGATGGTCGACAAGATCACCACCCTGCCGGAGGGCTCGCGGCTCTATCTGCTGGCCCCGGTGATCCGCGGCCGCAAGGGCGAGTACCGCAAGGAGATCGCCGACTGGCAGCGCGCCGGCTACCAGCGGCTGAAGATCGACGGCCAGTTCTATCCGATCGAGGACGCGCCGGTTCTCGACAAGCAGATCAAGCACGACATCGACGTGGTGGTGGACCGCATCGTCACCAAGCCCGACATGGAGCAGCGGCTGGCGGACTCGCTGGAGACCGCCTTGCGCCTGGCCGACGGCATCGCCGTGGCGGAATGGGCGGACGTGGCCGAGGGCGAGAGCGAGCCCCGGCGGCTGTTGTTCTCCGAGAAGTTCGCCTGCCCGGTGTCCGGCTTCACCATCGCCGAGATCGAGCCCAAGCTGTTCTCGTTCAACAGCCCGGCCGGCGCCTGCACCGTCTGCGACGGCCTCGGCATGAAGCTGGCTTTCGATCCGGACCTGGTGGTCCCCGACAAGGACAAGGTTCTGCACAAGGGCGCCATCGCTCCCTGGGCCCGCAGCCCTTCGCCCTTCTACACCCAGACCCTGCAGGCCCTGTCGCGCCACTACGGCTTCTCGATGGACAAGCCATGGCACACCCTGCCGGAAGAAGCCCGCAAGGTGATCCTGTTCGGCACGGGCGAAGAGAAGATCCGCTTCGAATACGACGACGGCGCGCGCAAGTACGGCGTCACCAAGCCGTTCGAGGGCGTGGTCACCAACATGGACCGGCGCTGGCGCGAGACCGATTCCTCCTGGGTGCGCGAGGAGCTCGGCCGCTATCAGTCCGAGACGCCCTGCGAGGCCTGCGGCGGGCTGCGGCTCAAGCCCGAAGCCCTGGCGGTGAAGATCGATGCTCGCAACATCGGCGAGGTGTCGGCGTTGTCGATCCGCGTTGCGCGCGAGTGGTTCGAGGATCTGGAGGGCCGGCTCACCGACAAGCAGGCCGAGATCGCCCGCCGGATCCTCAAGGAGATCAAGGACCGGTTGCGCTTCCTGGTCGACGTGGGGCTGGAGTACCTGACGCTGTCGCGCGGCTCCGGCTCGCTGTCCGGCGGCGAAAGCCAGCGCATCCGGCTTGCCAGCCAGATCGGCTCGGGTCTGACCGGGGTGCTCTATGTGCTGGACGAGCCGTCGATCGGCCTGCACCAGCGCGACAACGCCCGCCTGCTCACCAGCCTGAAAGGCCTGCGCGACCTCGGCAATTCGGTGCTGGTTGTCGAGCACGACGAGGAGGCGATCCTCACCGCCGACCATGTCATCGACCTCGGCCCCGCGGCGGGCATCCATGGCGGCCACATCATCGCCGAGGGGACCCCGGCCGACATCATGGCCGAGCCCAAGAGCCTCACCGGCCAGTACCTGAACGGCGATCGCGAGATCGAACTGCCCGAGCAGCGCCGGCCGTTCTCGGCCAAGAAGACCATCAAGGTCATCGGCGCCCGCGGCAACAATCTGAAGGGCATCACCGGCGAGATCCCGGCGGGGGTGTTCACCTGCATCACCGGCGTCTCGGGCGGCGGCAAGTCCACCTTCACCATCGAGACCCTCTACAAGGCCGCGGCCCGGCGGCTGAACAACGCGTCGGACGCCCCCGCCCCCCACGACAGCATCGAGGGGCTGCA
>DATCFQ010000294.1:0-3605 GCA_036509495.1 Caulobacteraceae bacterium | reverse complement strand
GGCCTCCTTGAGGAAGCGGATGTGGTGCTCGCGCACCACCAGCGTCGCCGCGCCGCGCGGCGCGAAGGCCGAACCCATGCCGAGCGCGCCGGCCAGGCCGACGAGCCCCTCCATCGCGTGAGCGACATAAAACCGCACATTGAGATGGCCCATCTGGTCGCATTGCCAGGCGTTCACCCCGCCGCGCCAGACTTCGATTCCGTCCAGGGTCATGGCCTTCGAAACCCCTCTTTCGCCGCCTCTCTAGAACGGGTTGGATTCAGCTTCCGTTAACGAAAAAAATCTGTTGCCGAATGGCTGCGGGCGTTGACGGTTCATACACCGTGTGTCCCCATATATCGGTATGGCGTTGGGTTGGGACACAACATCTAGGGGCTACGGCCCTGTCCTAATCCTGCCGCCATGGGGCAGCATACTGTGGGTTCAGGGCGATGATCGGTAGCGAAGCCAAGCAGGAAACAGCCGCCGCGAGAGCGCGATTCTCTCATCCGCGGTCGGAGGGTCGGCCGCAGTTGACGCTGGTGCGCAAGGTCGAGGTCGACCGGACGCGCGACCAGCTCCTGACCGACTTCGGCAGGACCACCCTGCAGGATCGCTACCTGCTTGCGGGCGAGTCGTATCAGGACATGTTCGCTAGAGTCGCCACGGCCTATGCCGACGACGCCGACCACGCCCAGCGCGTCTATGATTACATGTCCAGGCTGTGGTTCATGCCGGCCACCCCGGTGCTGTCCAATGGCGGCGCGGAACGCGGCCTGCCGATCTCCTGCTTCCTGAACGCGGTCGGCGATTCGCTGGAAGACATCGTCGGCGCCTGGAACCAGAACGTCTGGCTGGCGGCCAACGGCGGCGGCATCGGCACCTATTGGGGCGGCGTCCGCTCCATCGGCGAGAAGGTGAAGGGCCAGGGCCAGACCTCGGGCATCATCCCCTTCATCCGGGTGATGGACTCCCTGACCCTGGCGATCAGCCAGGGCTCGCTGCGCCGCGGCTCGGCGGCCGTCTATCTCGACATCCACCATCCCGAGATCGAGGAGTTCCTCGAGATCCGCAAGCCCTCGGGCGACTTCAACCGCAAGTCCCTGAACCTGCACCACGGCATCTCGATCACCGACGAGTTCATGGAAGCAGTGCGCGACGGCGTCCCCTTCGGCCTGCGCTCGCCCAAGACCGGCGAAGTGGTGCGCGAGGTCGACGCCCGCAACCTTTGGCAGAAGCTGCTGGAGATCCGGCTGCAGACCGGCGAGCCCTATCTGATCTTCGCCGACACGGTGAACCGCGCCATGCCCCAGCACCAGCGCGAGCTGGGACTGAAGGTGCGCCAGTCGAACCTGTGCTCGGAGATCATGCTGCACACCGGCATCGACCACCTGGGCGCCGACCGCACCGCCGTCTGCTGCCTGTCGTCGGTGAACGCCGAGAAGTTCCTCGAATGGCGCGACGAGCCGCGGTTCATCGAGGACGTCATGCGCTTCCTCGACAACGTGCTGCAGGAGTTCATCGACACCGCGCCGGAAGCCATGGAGCCGGCGATCTATTCGGCCCGGCGCGAACGCTCGGTCGGCCTGGGGCTGATGGGCTTCCACTCGTTCCTGCAGAGCCAGAACGTGCCGTTCGAGTCGGCCCTGGCCAAGTCGTGGAACATGCGGCTGTTCAAGCATCTGCGCCGCGAGGCCGACAAGGCGTCGCGCCTCTTGGCCCAGGAGCGCGGCCCCTGCCCCGACGCCGAGGAGCGCGGGGTGATGGAGCGCTTCTCGCACAAGCTGGCGATCGCCCCGACCGCCTCGATCTCGATCATCTGCGGGGGCACCTCGGCCGGCATCGAGCCGATCCCGGCCAACGTCTACACCCACAAGACCCTGTCCGGCTCGTTCTCGGTGAAGAACGAACACCTGGAGCGGGCCCTGGACGTCAAGGGCCAGAACACGCCGGAGATCTGGTCCTCGATCCTCGAGCACGAGGGCTCGGTCCAGCACCTGGACTTCCTGACGGCCGACGAGAAGGACCTGTTCAAGACCGCCTTCGAGATCGACCAGCGCTGGATCGTCGAGCTGGCCGCCGACCGCACGCCGGAGATCTGCCAGTCGCAGTCGATCAACATCTTCCTGCCCGGCGACGTCGATAAGTGGGACCTGCACATGCTGCACTGGATGGCGTGGGAGCGCGGCGTGAAGTCGCTCTACTACCTGCGCTCCAAGTCGGTGCAGCGCGCCGCCTATGCCGGCGGCGAGGCCCTGGCCGCCATCGAATTCAAGGACGGCAAGACCGATTACGAGGAATGCCTCGCCTGCCAGTGAGGCAGGGACGGCGCGGCCGCGGAACCCTCTGAGCTCGCCCCCGTTTGGGCTGGGCTTGCTGGAGGGACTCGAGATGACCAAGCCGATCACGGCGCTGGCGGTGGTTCTCGGCCTCGCGGCCGGAGGGTTCGCCGGCTCGCAGGCCGCCTGGGCGGCGCAGCCGATCCTGCATCGTCAGGCGGCGACGCCGATGTTCCGCCACGGCCGGCGGACGGTTTCCTATCAGCAGCGAGGCGTGACCACGGGCCCCCGCGCGGCCGTGGTCCAGCGCGCGGCCAATGTCGATGACGAAGCCGGCGCGCCGTCGCACCGTCCGGGCATGTTCAAGACCCACAACACCGCCGGCTGGGGCGTGGCCGACGGACAAAGCCAGGCGGCCGTCGGCTTCTACAGGCGCCCCGAGCAGCCCGGCATCCCGGGCCCACAGATGGACGGCAACGAAGGCCGCGGGGCCGCTGGCCTGTCGTTCGCGATGAAGCTGGGCGGCTAGTCCCAATCCCGGCCGCCCGCGCGCCGGATGGCGTGTCCGGACGGTTTGCGCCATGGTCCCGCCGGGGAAACGGGCGGGGACGGCAGTGGCGGAGGCGCAAGCGCAGGGCGGCATAAGACGCCTGAGGTCGATCATGGCCGGATCGGCCGGCAACCTGGTCGAGGTCTACGACTGGTTCGCCTACGCCTCCTTCGCCATCTATTTCGCCAAGGCCTTCTTCCCTCACGGCGACCGGAACCTGCAGCTGCTGAACGCCGCGGCGGTGTTCGCGGTGGGATTTTTGTTCCGCCCCGTGGGGGCCTGGCTGATGGGCCTCTATGCCGACCGACGGGGGCGCCGGGCCGCCCTGGTGCTGTCGGTCTGCATGATGTGCCTGGGCTCGCTGATCATCGGCGTCTGCCCCGGCTATGCCGCGATCGGCCCCCTGGCCCCGGCCATACTGGTGGCCGCGCGGATCCTGCAGGGGATCAGCATGGGCGGCGAGTACGGGACCAGCGCCACCTACCTCTCGGAGATGGCCGGGCGAAAGAACCGGGGATTCTGGTCGGGGGTCTTCTACATGACCCTGATCCTCGGCCAGCTCGGCGCGGCCCTCACGCTGAACCTGCTGCAGTTCGTGATGCGGGGCGACCAGATCCAGGCCTGGGGCTGGCGCATCCCTTTCTTCGTCGGGGGGGCCCTGGCGCTCCTGGTGTTCTGGATCCGCCGCGGCATGAACGAGACCCCCTCCTTCGCCGGCCGCCGTCCCGAGCGGGCCTCGACGCTGATGCTGTTCGCCAAGCATCCGCGCGCCAGCCTGACGGTGATCGGCCTGACCG
>DATCFQ010000293.1:0-2715 GCA_036509495.1 Caulobacteraceae bacterium | reverse complement strand
GACCTACGCCACCTGGTGGATTCGCCAGGCGATCACGCGCTCGATCGCCGACCAGGCGCGCACCATCCGCATCCCGGTGCACATGATCGAGACGATCAACAAGATCGTCCGCACCTCGCGCCAGATGCTGCACGAGATCGGCCGCGAGCCGACCCCGGAAGAGCTGGCCGAAAAGCTGGCCATGCCGCTGGAAAAGGTCCGCAAGGTTCTGAAGATCGCTAAGGAGCCGATCAGCCTCGAAACCCCGATCGGGGACGAGGAAGACAGCCACCTGGGCGACTTCATCGAGGACAAGAACGCTATCCTGCCGATCGACGCGGCCATCCAGAGCAATCTTCGCGAAACAACGACGCGCGTGCTGGCGTCGTTGACCCCGCGCGAGGAACGCGTGCTGCGCATGCGCTTCGGCATCGGCATGAACACCGACCACACCCTGGAAGAGGTCGGCCAGCAGTTCTCGGTGACCCGCGAACGCATCCGCCAGATCGAAGCCAAGGCGCTGCGCAAGCTGAAGCATCCGAGCCGCAGCCGCAAGCTGCGCAGCTTCCTCGACAGCTGAGCGTTTGGCCTGACGCCGGGCGCCCGAACTTCCGACGGCCAAGGACGTTTATCCGCAGCCCCCGCGCGCGGATTGCGCTAAGTCATCTGCCGTTCATCTGCGGGAGCCGATGAACGGATTTCTAGATGCGAAAAGGAGCTGCTCCCATGCGCGTCCTGTTCATGACAACCCTGATCGGCGCCCTTGGCGTCTGCGCCGTCGCCGCCGCCCAACCGGCGTCGCACGACTCGGCGGTGCTTTGCCTGGATGGGCTCGGGGTCAGCCACCCGGCCACCTGCCATTCGAGCACGGCCAGCCGGATTTCTCCCGAGCCGGACATCTGCACCTGCAATGGCCCCTATCAGGAGGTGAAGACCTCCTGGTGCGCCAGGAACGAGCAGCCGCCGAACGACAGCGCCGACTTCGATCGCGCGCGCGTCGCCGCCGTGCATAACGGCAGCCTGGTCGGCTTCACGTACCAGGGCAGGCGCGCCTGCGTGCCGCTCGGCCCGAACGGCTGAACAGGCGGGGCTGTGACGCGGCCGGGTCAGCCCGGCTGCGGCATCCCCTCGAACTCGGGCAGGCCGCTGTCGATGCGGTCCCAGCTCGGGCGGCTGCGGGTATAGATCACCATCTGGGGCTCGAAGACGGTGACATCGTCGAGCGTTCCGGCCGGGACCGTGCGCACCCCCGGCATGGACGCCGGCTCGCCATACACCAGGCTGCCGCAGGTCGGGCAGAAGTGGCGGGTGTAGGGCTGGCCGCTTTCAGCCATCACTGCGAAGGCCGAGACCTTGCCGGTGACCTTCACCGCATCGGCGGGCAGGGCGACCACCGAGATGTGGCCGGTTCCCGTCGCCTTCTGGCAATCGACGCAATGGCAGTGACCCTGGAAGATGGGTTCGCCATCGAGTTCGTAACGCACTGCGCCGCACAGGCATCCGCCGGAAGCTTTCATTTGGGTCTCCTTTGAGTTTTGAGCCTACGGAACCGTGAATCCGCCGTCTATCGCGAGCGTGTGACCGGTGACGTAGGAGGCGTTGTCCGAGGCGAGCCAGAGGATGCCCTCGGCCACCTCTTCCGGCTGGGCGATGCGGCCCATGGGAACGCCCGAGGCGATGACGTCCATCGGGATGGCGTCGCCCACCATCCGGTGCAGCAGGCCGGTATCGATCGGTCCCGGCGCCACGGCGTTGATGCGGATGCCGGACTTGGCCATGTCGAGCGCCGCGGACTTGGTCAGCCCCACCACGCCATGCTTCGAGGCCGCATAGATGGCCACGCCCGCCAGACCGGTCAGGCCGGCCTGGGAGGCGGTGTTCACGATGGCCCCGCCGCCGTACTTCAGCATGTGCGGGATCTCGTGCCTGAGGCCGAAGAAGATGCCCCTGAGGTTCACGGCCAGCAGCCGGTCGAATTCCTCGGCCGTCCGTTCGTGCACGGGGCCCAGGGTGCATTCGACGCCAGCGTTGTTGATGGCCACATGGATGCGGCCAAAGCGAGCCTCGGCCTGATCGATCACCGCCTTCACGTCGCCCTCGCGGGTGACGTCCGCCTCGACGAAGAAGCCCTCGCCGCCCAACGCCTTGATCTCGGCCTCGAGACTCTCGCCATCCGCCTTGCCCAGGCCCGCTGCGACGACCTTGGCGCCCGATTTGGCGAACGCAAGGGCGGTCGCCCGCCCGATGCCGGCGGTGGCGCCGATGACGACCGCGGTGCGGTCTGTGAAATCCAGGACGGCCATGCCGCTTTCCCCCTCGTTGTTCTTGCTTGATCTATTCGGCCGCGGTCGCGGCTGCGGTCAACAGCCCGAGCTCCTCGTCGGTCGCGGCGTGGCCCCATTTGTCGCGCGGCGGCCAGGGCCGCTCCGGCCAGGGCGCGTCCAGGGTGAAGCTGGAGACGCGGCGGCCCTCGGGCAGCCGGCCGTTCCCGCCGCCCTGGCTGTAATCGTAGTAGAGCTTGATCAGCTCCTCGTGGCTGCGGTTCTGGGCGGCCGGATGGGCCAGGCAGGCCTCGCGCCAGCGCTGCGCCCGCTGGTACTGGCCGGGGATCTCGTAGGCCTCATAGTACTCCAGGAACCATAGCCGCTTGAACATCGGGGTGAAGGCGACCTCGGCCCAGCCGAAGTCCTCGAACAGGAAGGTCCCGTCCGGCGAATAATAGCCGAGGAAATCGTC
>DATCFQ010000292.1:0-4022 GCA_036509495.1 Caulobacteraceae bacterium | reverse complement strand
CCCCTGCGACCTTGCCGCCGCTCTCCGCGACGCGCACGTCAGCGTCGGCGAGTTGCTGGATTGACACGGCTAGGTCAGGCGATGGAGGCCAGCTGATCCGGAGTTCTCGCGCGAGCGGCGAAAGCCTGTTCCGCCAGTCGGCGTAGAGCTGTTCTTCGTGAAGGAGAAGGCTGTCCCGCTTGGCGAGAAATCGGCCGATTCTGATCATGAACGATGACCAGATCGCTTCGGCCCTTATGCGAGGCAGTTGCAGCATCTCCGCTATGCCGGCGGACGCCACGGCGGGAACGCGGAGGCTGACGACGAACCGCGCCTCTATCTGGCGGCTGGCGAGGATGGCGTCCCAGACCGGCAGGAGGCGGACGGTTCGAGGGTCCTCGATGAGGATTGGCTCGCCGGCGGCCTCATCACACAAGCGCTGGATCGCGGGGCCCAAGACCGCATCGGCTTGCTGGCCGACGATCTCCGCGATGTTTGAGTCGAACAGGCCCATGTCGGCGCCCGCGAGAATCTGGTCCTGCGCCTCGCGCAGGTTGTAGAGCGACGACTCCTCGGAGCTCCCTTGGGCTAGGCGCAGTGCGCGGTATAGAAAGGACGGGGCGGGCGCGGGAGCCGCGAGCACCAGAACCACGCGGGGCTTGGCCGCCTCTGTGTCGCCAGCGCCGGGATCCGAATTGGAGAGCGCTGCAGCACCCGTCATTGAGTCCGCCGAGTTCAATGGCCTTCGACGAGGCTCTAGTCGTTCATCTGGGATGCGTCAAACCCGGCTGGGCCCGGACCCAATTTGCTTGCGCGCGGAAAGGAGCAGACGCTAGATCAGCAAGGCTTGAAGGGCGGCGTTGAGCCGGGAGGGGCGTCGTGGACAACGCAGAAATTGCAGCTGAGGTCGTTGCGATCGTTCGCAAGACATTTGGCGCGCCCGACGCCGAGGTCACTCGCCAAACGCAATCTACCGACGTTGACGGCTGGGACTCCCTTTCCCATGCGACGCTGTTGATCATGATCGAGCGCCGCTTTGGAATAGCCATCACCGAAGGTGAAAGTAACGAGCTGGCAAACGTCGGCGATCTCATCGACTTGATTCAGCAAAAGGTGACAGCGTAGATGGTCGGCCTGGACGTCCGACAGACCAATTTCTCCTGTCTGGAGGGAGAGAGCGGTTGGCTGTTCATCAACGATATCGATGACGTGATGGAGAAGAACGCCGGTGAGGTCACCTTGTCCGGCGCCGACCTGCGCCACTGGCGCATGACCTTGGAACTCAGGGAGGCGTGGGTCGAGCGCCAAGGCGGCCGCTACCGGTTCCTGATGGCTCCCAACAAGATCTCCGTTTATGGTGAGCATCTGCCGAACGTGGTGGCCAGCAGCGCTCGGCCCTGGTCGTCCTTGGCTAGGTACATGGCTGCGACATCATCGTTCGAGATCATCGATCCGACCTATGTGCTCAAGAGCCATAAGAGCACGCGAGACGTGTACTTCAAGACGGACGAGCACTGGAACGATTACGGCGCGTGGTTGGCCTATCGACAGCTGATGCAGAGTCTACCTGACGAGCTCTGCCTTCATCTTGTGCAGGAAAACGATCTCAAACTGCGGTACCGGACGTTCATCGGCGGCTTGGCGGCCGTCCTGCCTGAGCCGCCGTCGGAGGACGTGATACGTTACGACGTGTCCAATCCCTGCGCCGGCATGGTGTTCGAAAACAAGGCGAAGGGCCGGGGCAAGGTGCAGGTGTTCGAGAACCGGCGCCGAGACCTGCCGCGAGCGGTGTTGTTCCGCGATTCGTTCGGCAGTTTCATGCTGCCGTTCCTGGCGGAGTCCTTTACGCGGCTTGTCGTGGTCAGCGCGCGCGGCCTGCTGTTCGATCTCGTCGAGATGGAGATGCCGGACGTGGTCATCACCGAAATGGTGGAGCGATACCTGGACCCCGCTCCGGACGACATCCGCTGGCCCACCTTCGCCGAAGCCTGCCGCGTGCCCCTGGAGGTCGTCGCCGAACAGACTGCCTGCAGGGCCGTGGCGGCTTAGGGGCCCGGACCGGCTCGCTTTTGCCGCTCGGGGGGGACTATTATAGGCTGGCGACGACTTCGGCGGTGGTGCGACACGGGGCCGTGCCGCAAACGGATGGCCCCACGAGCATGGCGAAGATCATCAAGCACCCTGAAGTCGAGGATTATTTTGTCGAGCTGACGCTCGACGAAATCCGGTCCAAGCCGAATGGGATCATCCCTGAGTACGAAGCCAACCGCCTTGTCGTCCTGAAGGATTATCGCTTGCCGGTGGACCTGGAGGCGCTCGGGCGGATGTCCACGGACCTCTCGCGCATCGAGGACCAGAAGCTCCGCCGAAAGATCAAGAAGCTGACGTCAACCTGGATCGTCGAGGACCAGCCCGATAGCCGAGACGTCCGCCAAGCGGTGTTCGAGGTGATGTGCGGCGGCGATGAGGGATTGTTTCGCGCAGTCCGCAGCACCATGGCGGCCGCGCACCAAGCCATCATCGGGCTCTATGACGTCTGCTTCCCCAACTACAAGCCGTTTATGCGACTGATCCCGAGCGTGCGGCTGACCCAGACGCTGTTCGAGAACCTGCACTGGGATAACCACCAGATTGAGGACGATTTCCAGCAGGTGCGGATCTTCTGCAACCTCGACCAGCGTCCGCGGATCTGGAATGTCAGCCACAACTTCGTTGAGTTCGCGAAGCGGCTGTATGAAGCGCACGACCTCGGGCGCTACGCAGGAAAGGACCCAAACCTGCTAAACGACTATATCTGCGGCAATATCCTGGGCGGGACCGCTAAGGCGTGCACTGACGACCTGCCGCGGCACGCCGCCGCGTTCGAACCTGGTGAAGTCTGGTTCGGGGAATCGCGAATGATCGCCCATCAGATCTACTATGGGGAGCGGGCGATGGTTTATATGTTCTTCGTCCCTCCGGAAGCCATGCTCGACCCGGCCCGGCGGTTCAACATTCAGGTGAAGGACCTGCACAGGGCTTTCAGCCGCCCCTCGTTGACGCCGGTCGGCTGACCGCAGCCTCCCCAAAGTCGAGATCGAACTGCTTCACCTGTCGGCGATCTTGAGGGCCCGAGTGGGATGAGACTTGTCGAGCGGCAGGCCCTCGATACCCTCCATCATGAAACGATCCTGCCAGCGCCAGATGTTCGCCCTGCTGACGCCTGCAGCACCCCTCACTGCTGCCGTGGCGGCGCCCGTCCGCGCCCGTCACCTCCGGGGCTCGCCCGTCATGCTTCTGGTGCTTTTGCGGTCATCGAGGATCGGCTTGCAGGCGTTTGCGGTCGATCGAGCTCAGGGCCGATGGCCGCGCCGCTGCGCGTCCCGAAGCCCTGGCACGCCGCCAAAGCCAGGGACTCCCACAAAGAATTCTTATGTCGAAATCAATCCACTCGGCCGTGTTGCGGAAACCCACATGGCGCGGCTGCGTTGTTTGCCGCTGTGAGCGCGCCACCCTCCGACGATCAAGCCGTGGTCGCGCAGGATTTTTTCCTGAAACTCATGACCGATCGCGACCCCGATCCAGTTGTTGTAATCGCGCCTGTAGGGCTTGCCCGTGACGGGAGAATGAAGCGAATAGGTCTCGAAGTTTTCGGTGCGTCCCGGGGTTTCCAGTCCGCCCAGAAAGTCGTCGCAGGCCACCTGCACGCGCAGCACGCCCCCGGGGGCGACCAACCGGCACATTTCGTCGAAGGCGGCGAAATAGTCGCTCAGCCGCGAAATGTGCTGCACCACGGCGTAGGAATAGACCAGCGAAGCGCAGCCGTCCGGCAAGGGCGTCCGGCCGCCGGCGAAGACATGCGCTTGCGCTTGCGGAACCAGCCGCCGGCAAAGGTCCACCATGGTGGGCGATATATCGATTCCCGCGCAGTCGCGGCCTTGCTCGTAAATGTGCCTGAGGATTCGGCCGGCGCCGCAACCGAACTCTACGATCAGGCCCTGGTCGGGGAGAGGCAGAAGGTTGCGCTCGACAAGATCGCGCCCCTTGGCGAAGAAGGCCTCCAG
>DATCFQ010000291.1:0-6294 GCA_036509495.1 Caulobacteraceae bacterium | reverse complement strand
CATCAGGCCTTCGACGCTGGCGTGGTCGACCTCGCGGTCGCCGACCCTGGCCGCCGGCGCGGTGGCGCAGCGTCCGACGCAGGCCGCGCGGACCACGCGCACCTCGGTCGGATCGACGTTCGCCGCCAGGGCCGCGATCAGCTCTTCGGCGCCGGCCAGCATGCAGCTGATCGACTCGCAGACCCGGATGGTGGTGGGCGCGGGCGGGGCGGAGCCCTCATGCACCACGTCGAAGTGGTCGTAGAACGAGGCGACCTCGTAGATCTCGGCCTGGGCCAGCCGCATCTCCTCGGCCAGGGCGCGCAGATGCCGCGCCGCCAGATGGCCGTAGCGGTCCTGGATCAGGTGCAGGAATTCGATCAGCAGGTCGCGCTGGCGGGGCCGCGATCCCAAGAGCTCGCGCACATCGGCCAGCGCCTTGTCATCGACCGGCCGACCCTTGGGCCCCCGGTCGCGCCGGCGACGCGGAACTTCTGCGTTCATACTCGTCCTTCTTTCGACCCGCTCTCTACACGAGTCCGACTCGATCAGAGCAGCGACGGATAGGCCATGAATTCGACCATCCGTCCCGGTTCGATGGAGGTGATGTCCTCGGATAGCTCGACAAGGCCGTCCGTGTCGATCAGCGACGACAACAAGCCGGCGCCTTCACGCGGGAACTTGACCGCCTCCAGCGTCCCGTCCTCGCCGCGACGCAGGCTGGCGCGGACGTATTCGCGGCGGCCGGGCTTCTTCTTGTAGGCGAAGGCCGCGCGCACCTGGGTTCCGATCGGCCGCTCCCATGGGGTCCCCGCCATGGCGAAGATGGCCGGACGCGCCACGTGGGCGAAGGTCACGAAGCTGGCGACCGGGTTGCCCGGCAGGCCGATGAAGGGGCAGCCCTTGATCACGCCCATGGCGACGGGGCGTCCCGGCTTGATCGCCATGCGCCAGAACACCATGGCCCCGACGCTCTCGATGGCGGTCTTCACATAGTCCGCATCGCCGGTGGAGACCCCGCCGGAGGTCAGGATCAGGTCGTGCCGGGCCGCGTTGCGCTTGAGAATGGCGGCGATCTCGGAGGCGTCGTCCGGCAGGATGCCGAGGTCGGTGACCTCGCAGCCGATCCGCTTCAGCATGGCGGTCAGCATGTAGCGGTTGGAGTCGTAGAGCTGCGGCGCGCCTCTCAGGGAGCCCGGTTCGACGATCTCGTCGCCGTTGGAGAACACCGCGACCCGCACGCGGCGGCGCACCTCGATCCCGGTCAGGCCAAGCGCGGCGGCGACGGCCACGTCCTGAGGCCTGAGGCGGCGTCCGGCGGGCAGCACCAGCGCGCCCAGGGCGATGTCCTCGCCGGCCGGCCGCACGTTCGCCCCCGGCTTGAGGCCTGCCGGCAGCAGCACCCGGCCGTCGTCGTCCAGCCGCACGTCCTCCTGCATGAACACCGTGTCGCCGTCCGGCGGCATGGGCGCGCCTGTGAAGATCCGGATGGCCTCGCCCGGCGACACCGGCTGGCCCACCGCCATCCCCGCCTGCATCCGCGCGGCGACCAGGAAGGCGCGCTCGCCATCGCCAGGAAGGTCCTCGCCGCGCACCGCATAGCCGTCGACCGCCGAGTTGGTGAACGGCGGCAGGTTGATCGGCGCCTCGAGATCGCCGGCCAGCACCCGCCCGTCCGCGTCGGCCAGGGCGACCCGCTGGGCGCCGTCCACCGGGCTCAGCTGAGCGACGATCAGGGCGACGGCTTCGTCGACCGACCGCATGGGGCCGCCGAACGCGAAGCAGTCATCGGAGAGTTGCGCCATGGGCCAGACATAGTCGGCGGCGGCCGCCGATCAAAGGGCGAGGGTGTCCCCAGCCCCGCCGATCGGCGGCGTCCGCGCCGTCAGTAGTCGAACTCGATGCTGGCCATCACCGTCCTGGGCGTTCCCAGATAGGCGGTATTGGCCCCGGCGCTGCCGACGATGGCGCCGTCGGCGATCGAGGAGTAGTAGCGCGTGTCGCCGGCGTTCAGCACCTGCAGCCGGGCCGTCTCATGGCGGCCCCACCAGCCGGCGCTGTAGCGGACGCCGAGGTCGAGCGTCGCATAGGCCGGCGCGAAGCTGTTGTTGATGTTGGTCGCCGCCCGGTCGCTCTCGGCGTGCACGGCGCCGGTGAGGGCCAGGCCGTGGAGCGCCAGCGGATGGAAGTCGGCGGCCATGTCGACCTTGAACTCCGGCACGCCGACCACGCGCTTGTCGTTGGTTCCGGCGATCATCGAGCCGACCAGCCGCGCGTCGACATAGGTGACGCCGCCCAGCAGGCTGAGCGAGGAGCCGATCGATCCCTGGCCGAACAGCTCCGCGCCCCAGTTCCGCTGGGTTCCGATCACCTGGAAGATGTTGGTGGCCGCCACCGTCTGGGCCAGCGGCCGGGTCATGCGGAAGCCGTCGACGGTGATCAGGAAGTCGGGCGTCAGGGCGAACTTGGCGCCGGCTTCGTAGTCGGTGTCGCGGTAGGGCGTCAGGATCACGTTGGCGTTCTTGGTCCCCGCGGGCGCGGACTCGCCCTGCTCCACGCTGTTGGCGTAGGTGGCGTAGAAGCTGAGCTGGGAGCTGGGCTTGTACATCAGGCTGACGGTCGGGCTGAACACGCCGTTCTCGGTGTCGGAGCTGGACAGCTTGCCCGGCGCCGACCAGCTCTGCGAGGAGAGGAACGAGGAGCTGACGATCCCCTGCAAGGCCCACTGCTTGCTGAAGTGGATCTCGTCGCCGACGACGATCGACTGGATCGCCAGGTAGCCGGCTTCGTACTCGGCGCCGCCGCTCGGGGTCGGTTTGGTCGCCAGCACCGTCGGATTGGCCAGGTTGCCGGTCCCGAGCGGGACCGCGATCGACTTCACGTAATTGTACTGGCCGTTGGAGAAGCCGTTGGTCCCCAGGGTGACCTCATTGGGCAGGCCGAACAGGGTCACGTGGCCGTTCAGCGAGACCATGTCGCTGGCGATGGTGAAGTGCGGCACGGCGTTGAAGTTCTTGGTGACCGTGTAGTTCCCCAGATTGTCGGTCAAGGTGTCGGTGATGCCGAACAGGCCCCGGTTGGCGTCCATGTAGAGGGCGGCGGCCTCGAGGGTCCAGCCATTGCCGAAGTCGTGCTTCAGCTTGCCCAGGCCCAGGTCGGTGGTCAGGTCCGCGCCCGCGCCCGGTTGGCCGTAGCCCACCCGCGTCGGATCGACGGCGGCCGGCAGGACGGTGCTCTTGCCGCTGAAGTAGACGATGCTGCCCGGCAGGCCGGTGATGTTGGTCTCGTAGTGGCTGGCGTCGAGCTCCAGCACCGTGTGGTCGTCCAGGTGGATGTCGAAGTCGCCCTGCGCCAGGGTGCGATCCACATGGCTCTGGTCGACGAAGCTCTCGCCCGCGCCGTGCAGCACGTTCAGCCGGTAGCCGAAGGCGCCGACGCGGTCGCCGAGGTCGGCCTGGCCGGTGTAGACCCCGTTGGAATCATAGCTGCCCACCAGCCGCAGCAGCAGCGCATCGGTCGGCCGCTTGAGCTGGTCGTTGAACACGCCGGCTGGCGGCTGCGGGCCATAGAGGGCGCCCGAGGCGCCGTTGATCACCTGGATGGCGGCCAGGCCCTCGCTGGCCATGGCGGTGGTGCCGACGAGGCTCAGCCCGTCCAGGCGGGTGTCCTGCACCACGCTGCCCTGGAAGCCGCGCGACTGCGGCCGTGAGACCTCCAGGCCCTGCTGATCGCGAACCTCGACCGACGGCAGGTAGCGCAGGATGTCGTTCACCGAGCGCGACTGCATGTTGACGAACAGGTCCTCGGGGACTGTGGTCACCGACATCGGCGTGTCCAGGATCGCCCTGGAGCCCAGCGGCCCGAGGTCGGCGGTCGGAACCACATAGGTCGGCGCGACGTACTGGCGTCCGGTCACCACCACCTCGCCGACCTTCGTTCCTGCGCTCTGCGCCGCCGCCGGCCCGGCGGCGATCAGTGCAAGACAGGCGAGCGAAGCGCCGCCGAGAGCAGCGCGGCGAATGGGGAACCCCGACATATGAAGTCCTTCTCATATCTATATACGGATGGATATAGCGCGGGCCGAATGCAACAAGTCGCGAGGGATTTCCAGCTAAAACTGGACGGTTGGCGTCATTCGTCCGGCGAGCGTGGCGAGGCTGACACGAACAGCTCCTCGCCGGCTTCGACCAGGCGCACATCGACGGCATATAGCTTCGACAGGGCGCCCGGGGTCAGCACCTCGCGCGGCGGCCCGTCGGCCAGCACCTCGCCCTGGTGCAGCAGCACTGCGCGGTTGAACCAGCGCAGGGCCAGTTCGGGCTGATGCGTCGACATCAGGATGGCGCGGCCCTCGCGGGCCAGCTCGCCCAAGAGGCCCATGAGCCGCGCCTGCTGGCCGACGTCGAGCGAGGCGGCGGGCTCGTCCATCAGCAGCACCTGGGCGTCCTGGGCGAGGGCGCGGGCGACCAGCACCGCCTGCCGCTCGCCGCCGGACAGCCCCGCATAGCTCCGCTCGGCGAAGCCGGTCAGGCCCAGCCGGGCCAGCGCGCCGGAGACCGCGGCCTCGTCGGCCGCTCCGAGCCGTCCGCCCCAGCCCGAGGCCGGGGCCCGCGCCATGCAGACGATCTCGCGCACCGTATAGGGGAAGGAGGGGACGTGGGCCTGGGGGACATAGGCCACGCGCCTGGCGATGGCGCGCCGGCCCAGCGCCTCGAGGAGGCGGCCGTCCAGCCGCACCTCGCCGCTACCCGGCCGCACGAATCCGAGCAGGGTCCGCAGAAGGGTGGTCTTGCCCGCGCCGTTGGCGCCCAGCAGGGCAGCGCAGTCGCCGGGGCCAAGGTCCAGGCTGATGTTCCGCATCACCCGTCGCGCGCCGAGCCGCAGGCTGAGGCCCCTCGCCTCGATCAGGGGCGCACTCACACCCAGCCCCGGCGGATGCGCGGCAGGACCGCCAGGAAGATCACGACACCCAGAAGGTCGCTGATCACGCCGAGCGGGATCTCCGAGGGCGTCAGGGTTCGCGCGAAACCATCGGTGACGATCATGAACGCCGCTCCGATGCAGGCGGCCACCGGCATCAGCCGCCGGTGGCTGGGCCCGACCAGCAGGCGCGCGATGTGCGGCACGATCAGCCCCACCCAGCCGATCACCCCGGCCAGGGCCACGGTGAGGGCCGAGGTGACGGTCGCCGCCGCGATCACCGCCAGCCTGAGCCGGCCGACCGGCAGGCCCAGGCTGCGGGCCTCGTCGTCGCTGAGCGCCAGGGCGTCGAGATAGCGCGACAGATGGAGCAGCACGGCGCTACCGGCTGCGATGATCGGCCCGACCAGCCAGAGCTCGTGGGGCTGGACCGCCGCCAGGCTGCCGAGCAGCCAGAACACGATGTCGGGCAGCTGGTTCAGGGGATCGGCCACGAACTTCATGATCGACAGGAGGGCGGTGAACAGGGCGGTGCTCACCAGCCCGCCGAACACCAGGAGCAGTATGCCGGGATCGCCGATCCCGCGGCCGTCGCGGCCAAAGGCCCTGGCCACCGCCACGCCGAGGCCCACCGCCGCGGCGCCGCCGGCGAAGGTCAGCACCAGGCGAAGCGCCGGCGGCGCGGCGATCACCACCGCCAGGGCCGCGCCGAACCCCGCGCCGGCCAGGACCCCCAGAAAGGCCGGAGACACCAGGGGATTGCGGAACACCGACTGGTAGGCGCCGCCGCTCAGCGAGAGGCCCGCGCCGATCAGCATGGCGGCGATCACCCGCGGTATCCGTTCGGCGAAGACGATGAGGCCGGAGGTCGCGTCGGCCGGCGCCGGACAGAGGCCGACGCCGTGGCCGAGCGCCTGCAACACCTCGAGCACAGACAGGGGGTAGCGCCCGACGCAGAGGCCGCCGAAGGCGGCGGCGACCAGCAGGACCCCGCAGAGGGGCAGGATCGCCCGCCGGGTGAGCTTCATCGGGACGCGCCGGCCGGCGGCGGCTCGGCCGCGAGGATGCTCGCGGTTTCCTGGGCGGTCATAGGGTAGCCGAACAGCCGCCGATAGAAGCCCGTCGTCTCGCGCGCCATGTCGACATCCTTGAACCGCGCCGGATGCAGCAGCTTGGCCGTCCACAGCAGCTGCAGCGCGAACTCCGGCCCGTGGCGATCCCACTGATAGACGCCGGACGGGTTGCGGACGATGCGGTAGCCCTTCAGCGCCGGCACGATCGCGGCGGGATTGTCCTGGGCGCGCTCGTCCTGGCCGCCGACGATGATGATGTCGGGCTTCCAGACCGCGATCTGCTCGGCGGAGATGGGCTTCAGCGCGCCGTGCAGCTCCGCCG
>DATCFQ010000290.1:0-2764 GCA_036509495.1 Caulobacteraceae bacterium | reverse complement strand
CGGTCAGCGTGGACCTGGCGCTGTAAGGGATCGACTGGTCCGCGCGGCGGCCTTCAAATTTCAACCTATGTTTTTCCCGGCTCCGCCGGCCTACGGCTGCAGCCGGTACCCGCCGGTCTCGGTCATCAGGATCGAGGCGTTGGTGGGGTCCGGTTCGATCTTCTGGCGCAGGCGATAGACGTGGGTCTCCAGGGTGTGGGTGGTGACGCCGGCGTTGTAGCCCCACACCTCGGCCAGCAGCTCCTCGCGCGACACCGACTTGCCGCCGGCGCGATAGAGGTATTTCAGGATGTTGGTTTCCTTCTCCGTCAGCCGGATCTTCTTCTGGCGCGGATCGGTGAGCAGCTTGGCCGAGGGCCGGAACTCGTAGGGTCCGATGTGGAAGACCGCGTCCTCGGATTGTTCGTGGCTGCGCAGCTGGGCGCGGATCCGGGCCAGCAGCACGGCGAACTTGAAGGGCTTGGTCACATAGTCGTTGGCCCCGGCCTCGAGCCCCAGGATGGTGTCGGAATCGGTCGAGGCGGCGGTCAGCATGATCACCGGCGCCCCCACCCCCGCCTTGCGCAGCAGCCGGCAGGTCTCGCGGCCGTCCATGTCGGGCAGATCGACGTCGAGCAGCACCAGGTCGGGCTTGTGTTCGCGCGCCTGCCGGACCGCATCGCCGCCCGACGCCGCTTCGACGGCGCGGAACTCCTCATGCAGGTGCAGCTGCTCGGCCAGGGCGCCGCGCAGGTCCGGATCGTCGTCGACGATGAGAATGGTCTTGAACTGCGGCATCGCTGAAGCCTCGGATTACTTCAAATCGTCACCCGCCGATATAGGATCAAGCCCCGGCGCGGCGATCGGGGCTCGCACGAGCGCGCCGGACGTGGCCAGGCCAGGCAATTAGGATGTTGCGAGCGTGGTTTTCCAGGTTTCCGCCGACGGATGGCTCGAGCTCGGGGGCGACCGCAAGGTCCGTTGCGCCCTGGGGCGGAGCGGCGTCGCCCCGGCCGCCGACAAGCGCGAGGGCGACGGCCGCACGCCCTTGGGGGAATGGCCGCTGCGCCGGGTGCTCTACCGCGCCGACCACGGCGGGGCGCCGCAGACCGCGCTGGAGACGGCGGCGATCATGCCCGACGACGGCTGGTGCGACGCGCCGGACGACCCGGCCTATAACCGCCCGGTGCGCCTGCCCTATCCGGCCAGCGCCGAGAAGCTCTGGCGCGACGACCGGCTCTACGACCTGGTGGTGGTGCTCGGCCACAACGACGACCCGGTGTCGCCGGGCATGGGCTCGGCGATCTTCCTGCACCTGGCCGCGCCCGACTATCGGCCGACCGAGGGCTGTGTGGCTTTGCGGCGTCTCGATCTGGAGGCGCTGCTGCGCTCGGCCAAGCCCGGCGACGCCGTGAGGATCTCGCCGGCGGGTTAGGCCGCGGGCCGGGGCAGGCGCGGGCCGAACAGGGCCGAGCCGACCCGCACCGAGGTCGCCCCCAGTCGCACCGCCAGCTCGAAATCCGCGCTCATGCCCATGGACAGCTTCGAAAGTCCGTTGCGGCTGGCGATCCTGGCCAGAAGGGCGAAGTGCGGGGCGGCCGGCTCGTGCTCGGGCGGGATGCACATCAGGCCCTCCGGATCCAGGCCATAGGCGCTACGGCAAAGCGCGACGAAGGCGTCCGCCTCGCCGGGTGCGACCCCGGCCTTCTGCGGCTCCTCGCCGGTATTGACCTGCACATAGAGGCCCGGCGCACGGCCCTGGCGCTGGATCTCTTCGGCGAGCGCGCGGGCCAGCCGCTCGCGGTCCAGGGTCTCGACGACGTCGAAGAAGCCCACCGCATCGGTCGCCTTGTTGGTCTGCAGCGGCCCGATCAGGCGCAGCTCCAGCCCCTCGCGGCGGCCTTCCCAGCGTTCGGTCGCCTCCTGGACGCGATTCTCGCCGAATATCGGCTGGCCGGACGCGACGACCGCTTGCACCCGCTCCCAAGGCTGCTGCTTGCTGACCGCCACCAGGAGGACATCCTGGGCCGTGCGGCCGGACGCCTCGGCGGCGGCGGCGATGCGCTGCAGAATGTCCCGGCGCGCGAGCGCGGGATCGAAGGGAGCGGTGATGACATCAGCGGGCGGCATACAAACGCTGCATCGCGCCGCTTTGCGTCTGCAGGCAAGGGGCAAGCGGCGCTTTGGGGGCGCCAAACGCCTGCCGGCCCTGATCTTCATGACCGATCCCGTGCGCACGACGGACCCTGAGGCCGTGGCGGAGCGGCTTCCGCGCGGATCGGCGATCGTGTTCCGGGCCTTCGGCGCCTCGGATGCCGTCCGGCAAGGGCGGGCGCTGGCCAGGATCGCCCGGCGGCGGGGTCTTTTGCTGCTCGCCGGAGCCGACCCGGCCCTCGCCCGCGCCATCGGCGCGCAGGGCGTGCATCTGCCCGAGCGGCGAAGCTGCGTGGCCGGCGCCCTGAAGCGAGGGCGGCCCGGATGGCTGGTCACCGCCGCGGCGCATGGGGAGGCGGCCGCCCGGCGCGCCCTGGCGGCCGGCGCCGATGCGGTGCTGGTCTCGCCGGTGTTCGAGAGTCGCAGTCCTTCGGCCGGGCGGCCGCTGGGGCCGGTGCGGTTCGCCGCCCTGGTCGGGAGGGCGGGCGGGCCGGTCTATGCGCTGGGCGGGGTGAAAGCGACGACGGCCGCGCGGCTCATCGGCACGGGCGCGGCGGGATTGGCGGCGGTGGAAGCTTTGTTGAAGCCCTGATCAGAACTTCAGGGCCGTCTCCAGCCGCACCTTGGGCAT
>DATCFQ010000289.1:0-5047 GCA_036509495.1 Caulobacteraceae bacterium | reverse complement strand
CCGCCCCCCGCTTGCGCGGCCTGAGCCACGGAGTAGGTTCGCGAGACAGAGTCAGCACGTACCGGACATGCCCAACCCGCCTTCGCTTCCCGATCTGATGCAATACGAAGCCATGATGCAGGACGCGCTCAAGGGCGTCGTGAAGCTGGCCTTGAAGCGCGCCGCCTCGCCCCAGGGTTTGCCGGGCGACCATCACTTCTACATCACCTTCAAGACCCAGGCGCCAGGCGTCTCGGGGCCGCCGGAGCTGCTCGGCCAGTATCCCGACGAGATGAAGATCGTGCTGCAGCACCAGTACTGGGACCTCGCCCCCGGCGAGACCTTCTTCGCGGTGACGCTGAAGTTCGGCGGCCAGCCCAAGCGGGTGTCGGTTCCCTATGCCGCGGTGACCCAGTTCTTCGATCCGCACGCCCAGTTCATGCTGCAGTTCGCCCTGCCGCAGCCCGAAGCCGAGGAAGAGCCGGAGGCCGCGTCCGAGCCGGACGCCCTGCCCGGCGCCGCATCGTCGTCGGCGGACGCAGGGGACGAGCCCAAGGTCGTTTCACTGGATCAGTTCCGCAAGAAATGACCGGTCGGCCGGGGCTCTTCGGAATCGCCTTGCTGCTCGTGCTGGTCGCCTGGGCGCGCGGCCCGCGCCCGGCCCAGGCGGCCGGAGCCTTCTCGGACTGGGCGGCCGTGGTGGTCTCCGGCGACGACCGCGCCCATTCCGGGGGGCCCAGCGAGGCCTTCGACAACGCCCGGCGCGACGTCGCCCGTGAGCTGGTCGATATCGGCTTTTCCGCGGCCAACATGCATCAGTTCTCGATCCAGCCCGAGCGCTACCCCGATGAGCACCTGATGGTCAGCGATCCCGACCTGATCGCCGGCAAGCTGGCCGATCTGGCGGACGCCGCCCACGGCGGCTGCCTGGTCTATTTCACCTCTCACGGCTCGCCGGACGGGGTGGTGGTCGGGCTGAACATCCTGTCGCCGGCAGGCCTTTCGCTGATGGTCGACGGGGCCTGCGGCGATCGGCCGACGGTGGTGATCATTTCCGCCTGCTTCTCGGGCGTCTTCGTACCGCCGCTGTCGCGGCCGAACCGGATGGTGCTCACCGCCGCGCGGGCGGACCGCGCATCGTTCGGCTGCGGCCAGACCGACCGCTATCCCTATTTCGACGCCTGCATGATCGAGACCCTCCCGGCCGCGAACGATTTCGCCGACCTCGGGCGGCGCGTGCAGGGCTGCGTGGCGGCCCGCGAGAAGGCCACCGGCATGACCCCGCCGTCCGAGCCCCAGCTGTTCGTGGGCGCCGAGCTGAAGCCGGTGATCGCCTTTTATCCCTTCACCCACGCGGTCGCCGGGGGCCCCGACCTTTCACACACTCGGTCAACGCCCTAGAACCCTCGCCACAGATCCGGCGAGAGGGACCAGCATGCCTTTGGCGGGACCCCGCCTGCTTGCCGTGATGGCGGCTGTCGCCTTTGGCGTGGCCGGCGTCGGCGCCCTGGCGCAGGTCCGGCCGCATGCGCTGGCGGCGAAGCCGTCGGTCACCCCGGCTGTCGCACCTTCCCGCCCGGGCGTCAGGCTTTCGCCTGGCCAGCCGATGCCGGGCGCCGAGCTGGAAGCCTTCGTCGACGGACTCGCCGACCGGGCGATGAACCGCGACCACATCGCCGGCGCGGTGGTGACGGTGGTGCAGGACGGGCAGGTTCTGCTCGACAAAGGCTATGGCGTCGATCGCCTGTCGCCGGTGCGGCCGGTGGATCCGGCGCGCACCCTGTTCCGGCTGGGTCCGGTCACCGAGACCTTCACCTGGATCGGCCTGATGCGCGAGGTCGAGGCCGGCCGCATCCGCCTGGACGCACCGGTCGACCAGTATCTGCGCCAGCAGGACCAGCTGCCCGACCGCGGCTTCGTCCAGCCGGTGCGGATCCGGGACCTGCTCACCCAGAGCGCGGGCCTGGAAGAACGCCGCTTCGGCCGGCTGGTCGAGACCGACCCCACGCTGATCCGGCCGCTGGAGACCTATCTGGCGCAGGAACGCCCCAAGCGCGTGCGCGAGCCGGGCCAATTCGCCACCTATTCGCCCTACGCCGCCGCCCTGGCCGGCGAGGCGGTCAGCCAGGTCACCGGCAAGACCCCCCAGGCGCTGGCCGAGGCGGAGGTCTTCCGGCCGCTGGGCCTGACCCGCACCACCCTGCGCGAGCCCTATCCGGCCCAGGCCGGGTTGCCGGCGCCGATGGACTCCGGTCTCGCCGCCGACGTCTCCCAGGGATTCCGCTGGACCGGCTCGGGCCTGGCGCCCCAGCCCTTCGAATTCACCACCCAGATCGCGCCGGCGGAGGCCGGTTCGTCCACCGGCGCGGACATGGCCCGCTATCTGATGGCCATCCTCGGCGACGGGACCCTCGGCGGCCAAAGCCTCTATGGCCCGTCCATCGCGCGGGACTTCCGCACGCCGCTGTCCCCGGCCCAGCCCGGCGTGCGGGCCTGGGACTATGGCGTTCTGGAGTATCCCCTGCCCGGCGGTTTCCGCGGCTATGGCCGAGGCGGCGGCGCCCTGGCCTTCCGCGCCAGCCTGGTCACCGCCCCGCAGCTCGGGCTGGGCGTGTTCGTGGCCGCCAACACCGAAACGGCGGATGACTTCGTCCGCAGCCTGCCGTCCGCCATCGTCCAGCGCTTCTATGCCCCGCCCCGGCCGCCGGCCTCCGGCTCGGCGTGGCTGATCGACAACGCCGCCGCCTTCGAGGGCGGCTATCTGACCACCGCCAGGTCGTATCGGGGGCTGGAAGGCTTGGTCGACCGTTTCCGCGGACGCGCCCGGGTTAGCGTCAGCAGCGACGGCTTCCTGGCCACCTCCGGTCCCGATGGCCCGGGCCGCTGGGTCCCCGACCCGGACGCCTCAGTCGATGCGCCCTATGTCAGCTTCCATCAGGCCGACGGACCGGGCGCCCTGGCGTTCCAGATGAAGGACGGGCGGGCGCAGCGCTGGTTCGCGCCTTCCGGCGAGGCGGCCTATGAGCGGGCGGCCCTGCTCTCCAAGCGCACGCCCCTGGCTGTGCTGGCGGCCGCGACCGCCCTCGCCGCCCTGGCCGCGCTGATCGGCCTGTTCTTCCGCGACCGTCGCGACTTCCGCCAGACCTCGATCCAGGCGCGGGCCGACGGGGCCCAGATCTCCGCCTCGCTGCTCTGGCTGCTGGCCCTGGTCTCTTTCGGCGCCTTCGACCTCAGCGCATCCGACCCGGCCACCCTGATCGCCGACTGGCCGAGCGCCTGGCTGCTGATCGCCTCGGCCTGCGCCCTGGTGGGCGCCATGGTCACCCTGCTGTGCCTGGGCCTGCTGCCCGTCGCCTGGCGAGGCGGCCGCCGGCTGGACAGCTGGACCCTCGGCCGCAAGGCGCGCTTCACCGCCACCACGGTGATCTTCGCCCTGTTCGGAACGCTGCTGGGCCTCTGGGGCGCGCTCGAGCCCTGGAGCCGCTGAGCGCGCCCCGGTCGGCCAATCGATGGATAATTCTCCGGGCCGGCGATCAGGAGCCTGGGAGTTCGATCGGATGCGGCGAGAGTGAAGTGAACCCTCATCATCTCGCCAGCAATTCAGCTATAGTCCGGCCCAACCAAGCCGTTCGAACGGAGTGGCTGCCATGCGCTTCGCCTTCGCTCTCATCACGAGCCTGCTCTTCGCAGCTCCGGCCGCGTGGGCCGCCCCGCCTCCGTCGGACCAGAGCATCGCGCCGTCCCAAGGCGAGCGGCCGCAATCCGGTCCGGGCGCGAAAGACGCCACCGGTCACGGGCGGAAGGACGTCGGCGGGGCCCCAACGCCCGATCAGCCGTCGCCGCACCAGTGGCGCGCGAGGTTTCCGGGATACGGGTCGGGGAGCAAGAGCGACCAGGCGATGCGGGCCAACTGCTACACCGTCTTTGGGGAATTGCGCTGCGACCGCACGCGTTGAAGCGGGTCAGGCCTTCAGCCACATGCGGATCACCCCGGCGACGAGGCCCAGGGCCATGACGCTGGCCGCCCAGATGCCCGCCATCCAGGCCAGCCGCGTCCATAGCGGCGCCTTGGCCTGCATCAGTGGTATCCGTGCTGGCCCGACTTGCCGCGGAACACCCAATAGGCCCAGCCGGTGTAGGCCAGGATCACCGGCACGATCACCACCGCGCCGACCAGCATGAAGCTCTGGCTGGAGGCGGGGGCGGCGGCGTCCCAGATGGTGACCGAGCGGGGCACCACATAGGGATAGATGCTGATCCCGAGCCCGGCGAAACCCAGCAGGAACAGCGTGAGCGCGCTCAGGAACGGCAGCCGCTCGGCGCCCCGGCGCAGGCTCCAGAAGAACACCGCCCCGGTCAGGACGACCAGCAGCGGGACCTGGGCGGTCAGCAGCACGTCCGGCACGGCGAACCAGCGCCGCCAATAGTCATAGGTCAGGAACGGCGTCGCTGCGCTGACCGCCGCCAGGGCGACGAGGGTCGCGATGCCCAGGCCGAACGCCATCCGGCGGGCATGCTGCTGGGCCCGGCCCTCGGTCTTCCAGATCAGCCAGGTCGCGCCCAGCAGGGCGTAGCCGACCACCAGGGCCGCGCCGGTCAGCAGGGTGAAGGGGCTCAGCCAGTCGAGCCAGCCGCCGGCATAGGCGCCGTCCTTCACCCGCACACCCTGCAGCAGCGCGCCCAGGATCATGCCCTGCGCGAAGGCGGACGCCGCCGAGCCCGCGGTGAAGGCCACGTCCCACAGGCCCTGATGGCGAACGTCCCGCCAACGGAACTCGAAGGCCACGCCGCGAAAGATCAGGCCCAGCAGCATGGCGATGATCAGCGGATAGGTCGCCGGCAGGATGATGGCGTAGGCCAGGGGAAAGGCCGCGAGCAGGCCGCCGCCGCCCATCACCAGCCAGGTCTCGTTGCCGTCCCAGACCGGCGCCACCGAGTTCATCGCCTCGGCCCGCTCGCCCGCCGTCCTGAAGCTGGGAAACAGGATGCCGATACCCAGGTCGAAGCCGTCCATCACGACATAGGCCAAGACGGCGAAGGCGATGATGAAGGCCCAGACCACGGTCAG
>DATCFQ010000288.1:0-2471 GCA_036509495.1 Caulobacteraceae bacterium | reverse complement strand
CGCAGCCCCTGGAGAGCCCGCGCCATCGCCAAGCCCTACGCGCCCCGCCTGATCGCCATCATCGTCGCGGCGGCCATGTTCATGGGCTCGCTGGACCAGACGGTGATCGCAACCGCCCTGCCGCAGATGGCCCGGTCCTTTCACCGCCCGCCGGTGGATCTCAGCCTGGCCATGACCATCTACATCCTGGTGATGGCGGCCTTCCTGCCGGTGTCGACCTGGGTGGCCGACCGGCTGGGCGCGCGCAAGGTGTTCGCCGGCGCCATCGTCGGCTTCGCCGCCGCTTCGGCGCTCTGCGGCTTCAGCCACACCCTGCCCGAGTTCATCGGCGCCCGGATCCTGCAGGCGCTGGCCGCGACCCTGATGACGCCGGTGGGCAATCTGGTGCTGCTGCGCTCGACCGCCAAGAAGGACCTGGTCACCGCCATCGCCATCTCCACCACGCCCGGTCTGGTCGCCCCGGTCATCGGCCCGGCGATCGGCGGCTTCATCGTCACCTTCGTGGACTGGCCGTGGATCTTCTATCTGAACATCCCGATCGCTATCGTGGGGGTGGCGCTGGCGCTCCGCTACATCCCCAACCTCAAGGGCGAGGCGCCGCGGCCCTTCGATTGGCGCGGGTTCGCGCTTACCGGCGCCGCGCTCGGGACCTTCATCTACGGCCTGGACCGGATCAGCGCCCAGGGCGTCGACTGGCGCTGGCCGGCCGCCCTGATCGTCGCAGGGCTGGGGCTCGGCTTGCTCGCCATCCGCCATAGCCGCAGGGCGCGGCATCCCTTGTTGTCGCTGGAGCCGCTGAAGATCGCGACCTTCCGCACCAGCGCCCTCACCGGCGGCATGCTGGTCCGCATCCCGTTCCGGGCGCTCGGCTTCATCCTGCCGCTGCTGTTCCAGGTGACGCTCGGCATGAGCGCCTTCCAGTCCGGGCTCTTGATCCTCGGCTACAACGGCGGCGATCTGTTGCTGAAGTCGATCGCCAACCAGACCCTGCGGCGCACGGGCTTCCGGCGGGCGCTGGCGGTGACCGCCGTCCTCACCGCCCTGGCCACCGCCGCCTGGACCAGCTTCGAGCCCGGCACGCCCTTCTGGGTGATCTTCGCGGTGCTGGCGGTCAGCGGCATGGCCCGCTCGGTGCTGATGACGGCGATCGTCTCCATGACCTTCGCCGATGTGCCGCACGAAGAGCTTGGCGGCGCCACGGTGCTGTCCAACGTGTTGAACCAGACCACCGGCGCGGTGGCGATCGGCCTGGGCGCGATGATCCTGAACCTGAGTTCGGCCGCCCGCGGCGCAGCGGGCCACGTCGGCCTCGGCGACTGCCGCGTCGCCCTGGCGATCATGGCCCTGATCGGGTTGTCGTCCGTGCCGAGCTTCCTGCGGCTGCGGCATGACGCCGGGGCGGAGGTCTCAGGCCATCGCGCCGCCGCCGGTCGGGCCGCCGGGGAGCGCCTGGCCGTCACCGAGGCTGAGGTCGAAGCCGAGACCTAGAGCGCGTTCCGAAAAGTGTGGGAACCGGTTTTCGGAACAAAACGCGCGTGAATACAAAGACCTAGAGCAGGCGATCTGATTCCATCAGATCGCCTGCTCTAGACTCACCTCGCGCGCTCGCGCACCCATTGGGACAGAAGCCACTTCTCGCCCTTCGTCGGCGGCGCGCCGGCGTGGAACATGCGCCGGTCCGGAGCCCCTGCCGCATCGACGTTCCAGAACATCAGGGCGTCGCCCGGGCCCCCGCGATGCTTCAGGCCGAGCTCGAGAAAGTCGGTTTCGCCTCCCTCGTAGGCGTCGTTCAGATAGACCAGCAGGGTGGCGACCCGCTGGCCCCCCTCGGCGAGCGAACGGGCGTGGCCCGGGTAGTCCGGATCCAGGAAATCAAAATGCGGCGCGAAGGTCTGGCCCACCGCGTAGTGGAAGACCTGTGGCGCTTCCATGGCGCCGACCTGTAGCCCGGCGGCGGCGGCCAACCGTTCGCGCAGCAGCATCACCACCAGATCGGCGTCGATCAGGGTGAAGCCGGCGGCGCTGTTGGTTCGATCCTGGCTGTGCGCCGGCCGGAGCGCCGCGGTATCGAAGACCGGAGCCGGCTGCAGCCGATCGCGCACGCGCGAGATCAGCCACCCACAGGCCTCCGGCGGCGCGAACCCCCGGACGATGCGGATCAGGGGATCGGATGAGACGATCTCGCCGGGCGGCGGCGAGCGCCACGCCTGCAGGTCGACGCCGCGCCTCGAGCCGGCCCAATCCTCCGCCGCGGGCGCCGCTCCGCCGAAGGCGCCGGCGAGGAGGCGAAGCTGGTTCCGGGCCGAATCGTAGCCGAGTTCGGCCGAGCGCTGCAACTGATCCAGCGCACTCGGCCAATCGGGCGGTCGCCCCAGTCCAAACGCGGAGACGACCGCCAGCACCGCCCAGGCATAGGCCCCGCCGAGTTCCGCCGCCCGCCGGATCAGGGTCAGGCCCGCCGGCACGTCCGG
>DATCFQ010000287.1:0-3533 GCA_036509495.1 Caulobacteraceae bacterium | reverse complement strand
TGCAGGCGACGCCTCAGGCCGAGGCGGCCATGGCCGCCTTCGTCGTGGCCGCCGCCGACGGGGCCGAGAAGGTCGCGGACCTGTTCTGCGGGGTCGGGACCTTCAGCTTTCATCTGGCCGAGCGGTCGCAGGTGCTGGCCGTCGACGCCTCGGCCCAGGCGATCGCCGCCCTCTCGGGCGCGCTGGGCGGCGCGCCGGGCCTGCGGCCCATCACCGCCGAGGCGCGCGACCTTTTCCGCCGGCCGGTGCTGGCCATGGAGCTGAAGGGCGTGCACGCCGTGGTGTTCGATCCGCCGCGCGCCGGCGCCGAGGCCCAGGCCGCCCAGATCGGCGCCTCCGGCGTGGCGCGCGCCATCGGCGTCTCCTGCAACCCGACGACCTTCGCCCGCGACGCCCGCATCCTCACGGACGCCGGCTTTGTCCTGGAGCGGGTGCTGCCGGTGGACCAGTTCCTCTGGTCGCCGCACGTGGAGCTGGTGGGGGTGTTCTCGCGGTAGGGCGGGTCAGGTCACGATGACGTAGTTGCTGACCTCGATGGAGACGATATCGCTCGGCGTCACCCCGTTGGGGTCGCCCGCGTCCACATGGGCGACGATGATCAGCTGGGTGTCGCTGTTCAGATTGAGTTTGACGCAGGAACTGGCGGAGTCCGCCCCACAGTCTTCCACGCTCTGAAGCTTGGCCAGATCGTTAACAGCGAGGATGGCCTGCACGCACGACCGCGTCTTCGACGCCCCTTCACAGGGTTTGGGCGACAGGGTTCCAGCCTTCACCTGGTCCTCGGCCATGCGGAAGATGTTCGCCCCAAGGACAGCCTGCCGGGCGTTCTGGGCGGAAAACCACGGCGTCTCGTCATTGAATTGCTGGGGGTCGCATGCCGATTGCCAGGCCGGCGATTGCGATCGGGGCGCCAGTTTGCCCGCGGGCAGATGGCCGATGTGGAACCAGGCTGACGCATCGAAGCCGTAAGGCTCCAGGGGGACGTCCTGGATATCTGAGCCCGGCTTTTGGTCCGGGTTCCCATCCACCGTCGCCGAGCGGGCAGGCGCGTACCACAAAGTCAGTGCGTCCTGGCGACACACGCCCTGAAACTCGGTCCCGTATGGGCGGGTCGTCATGCCCGTGCCGCGGACCCTGAGAAACATGCCGCGTCCATATTTGTGGACGGGCTTGAACACCGACAGCAGGTCGCGCTGCGCGACATGGTTCGCATCGCGCGCCGACAAGGCCATCAGCTCGCGGGAGGTCAACTGAGACTGCGCGGCCGCGGAAATCGGCGTGATGGACATCAGGGCGATCGCCCACACCGCAAGATCTCGACCACGTCGCCAAGCCGTCCGAACCTTGGTGCGCATGGGTTTTCCCATTCTCGGCTTCCCTGCAGGAGCTTATCGCGACCGGGTTGGCGCCGCCACGGTGTGTTCCGGGTCGATACCGGCCTTTGTCGCCCTGGCGGAAATCGGGCCTTGGACCCGCCCCGCCCTGTGGCAGGATGCCTCCAACCTGAGCGATAAGACCACAAAGGGAGGGACGACCATGAGCACCCATCGATCGGGATGAGGCGGGGGACAAGGCTGGGCGCGGTGGGGATCGCGCTGGGGCTGATGCTGGCGCAAGGCCCGGCGGCCAGCGCGCAGGAGGCTCCGATGACGGCGCGGTCCGTGATCGACCGGGCCCAGATCGAGGATCTGCTGGCGCGCTACTACTGGAACTTCGGCGGTGGCTCGGAGAGCTTCACCAGCTTCTACACCTCCGACGCCGAGCTGGTGCTGGGCCCCAAGAGCTACAAGGGCACGGCCGGGATCGAGAGCGCCTACTCGGGCGTGCCGAAGGATGCGCCGCAACGGAAATCCTATTCGTTCAATGTGTTGATGAGCAATCCTCTCGTCGTGCTGCATGGCGACACCGCCACGGCCCAGCTCGTCTTCACCGAGATCGTCATCGACAAGCAGGGCGATCCGCCGCGGATCCTGACCCAGGGCCGCGAGTTCGATCACCTGGCCAGGCAGAAGGGCCAGTGGCGGATCTCCAAGCGCCAGATCATGGGCGCCGCCGACAAGCCAGCCGACTGGCCGAAGTAGGTTCCGCGGCGGATCCGACGGCGTCGTGGTCAGTGCGGCGCTGGTCCGGGAAGCCTCCGCCACGCCAGCCGGTCTGACCGATAGGCGCCCATCCAGAGCTCGTCTCCGACCACTACGGCCGAAGAGACATCGTTGAACGCCGCATTGGGGGGACCGTATGCCAGCGTGCGGAAGGCGCCCGTCCCCGGATCGAAGGTCGCGGCGACGTAGCCTCGATGACAGGTCATGGGATCGGCCGCGCCATCGATGAGTCCACGCGGTCCGCCACACGCCGGCTCGTCATAGCGCATGCCGGCCGCGATCAGCCGTTCGCCGTCCCAATGGATGTTGTCGGGCATGAAATCGGGCGCCACGGCGCGCAGCCGCGGCGAGGTCGTATCGTTGCGGTCATAGACGACCACGGCGTGCCAGCCGAACGCCACGACATAGAACTGGCGTCCGTCACGAGACGTCTCCAGGCCATTGTTTCCCGGCAGCTCCGTTCCCGGCATAAGCGTGAAGCCGGTGTCCCCTGGCCGCCACTGATAGACCCCGCCAGTGATCTTGCCCTGCACGAAGTCCGCGATCCCGGTCCCGGGCCGAGTGAGCACGCTGACGAGGACAGTCCCATCGGCAAAGGTCGCCACCGAGTTCGCCGCCAGGCCGGGAGGCATGGGCACACAGCTCGTCCAGGTCAGGGTCGGCCGCGCCGGCCGGGCGTCCACCTCGAACACCTCCACGGATTCACGGCCGCCATGGTTGACTACGTGCAGCGAGAAACGCCCATCACCTGTCCGGCGAAGGCTCAGGCCGTGGGCGTTGAACAGGGCCGGATCCGGCGGCGAACGGCATGGCGTACGCGTTCCGGCGGCGTCTGCGCCGGGCTCGGCCGCCCATCGGCTGAGCTGGCGGGCCTTGGTATCGATCAGGCTCAGGCCGCCGCCCGGAGCGAAACCGGTGGCGATCAGCCAATGCGTTCCAGGAATCCGCGCGAGGTCCTCGGGATTGTGAGCCCGGCAGACGAACATCAGCTCGCCCGATGACGCGCAGGACGCTGGAGAAGACGCCTGGGCCGGTGGCTCGGCAGCGGGAGCGCCCGTCATCAGCGAGGCGCAGATGAGCAACGCCGTCAAGGCGATCGGCGCGGCCGCCGGCCTGAGGCCTGGGCGCTTCATCTGTCGGGGCGTTCCCCGATGACCGCGTCGAAGAAGTCGATGCTGCGCGCCAGGGCCGCCCGGCTGGCGTCACGGGTGGCTTCGGGGGTGTGGCCGATGAAGCTGTGGTCCACGCCGGGGATGATCATCAGCTCGCTGCGCAATCCCTTGGCCTGCATGGCCGCGTAGAAGTCGCGCGACTGTTGCGGCGGCACGGTGTGGTCCTCCGAGCCCGCGATCATCAGCATCGGCGGCGTGTTGGGGCCGAGGTAGGTGACTGCGGAGGCGGACGCGATCTGCTCGCGGCGGCATCCCGCTG
>DATCFQ010000286.1:0-5328 GCA_036509495.1 Caulobacteraceae bacterium | reverse complement strand
ACGATCGGGATCGGCCACTCCGGATCGTGCGGCATCATCACCGACAGCGGCGAGAAACAGCCGTGGTCCAGCCCCTTGTCCTGGAAGAAGGACATGTCGAACTCGTCGGCCACCAGCGCCTTGCCGATGTGCCGGGCCAGCTTCCCGTGGGCCTTGATCGGCGGGAGGTTGCGCGGGCCGCCGCCCTCGTCGGCCACCGAATATTGCTCGCCGATGCCGAGCGCGAAGGCCGAGTAGTGGTCGAAGAAGAACGAGGTGACGTGGTCGTTGTAGATCACGAACAGGGCGTCGGGCTTCTTCTCCTGCAGCCATTCGACGATCGGCTCATAGCCCTCGAAGATCGGCTTCCAGACCGGATCCTGCTGCTTGGAGCCGTCGAAGGCGAAACCGATGGTGGGGGTATGGGACGTGGCGATCGCGCCGATGATGCGGGCCATGAAGCTCTCCTGAAATCGCCGCTGGCGGTATCAGCGCGGGCGCTCGCGCGCAACGGCCGCAATCGTCGGCCGGCGGCCCCGGCCGGGATCGAAAGTGCTCCTTCGGACGTTCCTGAGGCTCAGCCTTAGCCGGAGGGATCCCATGAGCACGAGCCAAACCAGGTCGACGCCGTTCCTGAGCGACGTCAAGGCCCTGCGCGCCCAGGCGCGCCGCAGCCTCGAAGACGGAGCGGTGGTGGCGGAATCCTATGGCGGGGATCCGAAGAAGACCGTCGAAATCCTGCAGAGCGTGCTGGCCACCGAGCTGGTCTGCGTGCTGCGCTACACCCAGCATTCCATCGTCGCCTCGGGCCTCAACAGCTCCGGCGCCAAGGCCGAGTTCGCCGAGCACGCCGGACAGGAGCAGGAGCATGCCCAGTGGGTGGCCGAGCGCATCACCCAGCTCGGCGGCACGCCCGACTTCAACCCCGACACCCTGACCGGCCGCTCGGCTTCGCAGTTCGCCGCCGGCAAGGACCTGGTCGACATGATCCGCGAGAACCTGATCGCCGAACGCATCGCGGTGGCCCACTACCAGGAGTTGGTCCGCTATTTCTCCGACAAGGACCCCACCACCCGGGTGCTGATCGAGCGGATCCTGGAAGTCGAGGAAGAGCACGCCGACGACATGCACGACCTGCTGGTGGCGCATGAAGGCAAGCCGATGCTGGGCAGCTAGCGCGGAGATGGGCTAGCCGCGCCGTCCTGAGGCGGGCGGCCCGACCCATTGCCCGACCGAAGGCGCCGGCTCGGCAATGCCTACGGGTTGCTGGACGGCGCTGGGGACGACGGGACCGCCGGGCGCCCCGGCGCGCGGCCAGGGCGGATGGGCGATCGCGGAGACGTCCAGCGTCGGCATCTCGATATCCAGCGCGGAGAGGACGCCGTTGGCCAGGCGGTTGTAATCCTTGAACCATCCCCGAAGGCGCATGCGCCAGGCCGGAACGCCGCCATTGGCGTGCAGCTCATAGGCGGACTCGCGGCCATCCAGGCCCGATGAGACGTGGTCCCAGATCAGGTTCAGCAGCGCCGCACGCTGCTGCGCCGTGTAGCCGCCCCCGCCGAACGCCTCCTCGAGGCCCGCGGCCATCTCGGGGTCGGCGAGATCGCTGGGCGTGGGCGCCACCACCAGGGACGAGCCCGGCAATCGCCGAAGCGTCTCGGCGACGTTCTGGCGCACGCGGAAGGCGTGCAGACTGCCCGAAGCCAGGTGGATCTGCCGCGGCAGCATGAAGCCGGCGTCGGAGAGTTCCGGATCGCACTCTGCGGCCGTGAGACAGGTGCGCAGCGTTTGGACCTCGGCGAGGATGTCGATCAGCTGCTCGACCGACGCCGGATTGGCGCGGAAGCCCATGACATCGGACGCCGCGAGGCCCAGGCCCAGGCTGAACTCCAGCCTGGCGAGCCATCCGTGCAGCTGGTGCCAGAGCAGCCACGCCACCAGGTTGCTGTCGCGCGGCGGCGAGCCGTCCTTGCCGGCGGCGCGGCCCGAGCCCAGCGGGGTCTCCGCCGTGAACACCCGCTCGAAGGGGACGAACACGTCCTGGAGCCAGAGCTGGGCGTCGAGCTCGTCGTAGCGGTGGCTCAGGGGCGCCACGGCCGGGTCGGCGTGCCGCGCGGCAGGCTTGCGGGCCACCACGCGCACGCCCGGCGCCGCGACCGGGATGATGAACCAGGTGAAGTGGGCGCTGCCTGAGCTGCGCCGCGTGGCCCCCGAGACGAACACGTCGTCGGCGAAGGGCGAGGAGGTGTGCATCCCGACCTTGCCTGAGATCACCAGCCCATCGTCGCGTTCGCGCACAACCCGGATGGCGGCGCGCTCGGCCTCCTCTGGCCGGAAACGGAACCCGATCGGGGCGCCCCCGGCGGAGAAGGTCAGGAAACGGCCGCTGCGCGCCAGCTCCTCGCGATAGCGGGACGCGTTGGCGACCTCCCCGCTCGAAAGGCCCATCGCGGTCAGGGTGTCCAGGAGCCCCAGGGCGATCAGGTGGCCGTAGCCGGGCGTGTGGGTCAGGTTGCCGCCCGAGAGCAGGGCCACCTGCGAGATCGCGCGCCCCAGCCGTCGCAAGTCCTCAGCCGTACGAGGAACCTCGAAGGCCAGCGGCCTCTGTTCGCCCTCGCCGCCCGGCGGCGTCAGCAGCACCTCTTGCCAGGCGGGGTCGGCGTGACGGTCGTACCAGGCCGCATAGGCGTCCACCATGGCCCGGGTGGCGGGATGGCTGGCGGGATCGTCGATCCGCCCCTCCCCCAGCACCCAGATCTGGCGCCCGTCCTTCAGGCTCTCGCGGTAGTCCCGTCCCGTGCGCATCGCCGCTCCCCTAAGACGCCCTGATCATTGTGTTTCGTGCCCGGGGCGGGCGCAATACGCCGGGCTTTGACTCCAGCGCGGCGGCGACCGAAGCTTGGCCATGCGCACGCTCATGGTCTTGCTGGTTCTGCTCGCCGCCGGACCGGCCCTTGCCGCCGATGGCCCCAGGCTGTTCGCCGATCAATGCGCCAGCTGCCACCTCCCAGGCGGGGCCAGCAGCGTGTCGGGGCCGACGCTCAAGGGCGTGGTCTGGCGCAAGGTGGCCGGCCGCGACGACTTCGCCTATTCCGGCGCCCTGAAGTCGCTGGGCGGCTCGTGGAGCCCGGCGCGCCTGGACGGCTTCCTGAAGGACACCCAAGGCGCCGCGCCCGGGGCCGGCATGTTCTTCGCCATCGACGATCCGGCCGAGCGCAAGGCGATCGTCGACTACCTCAAGACCACGCCGTGAGGCCGGTCTGTCCCGGCGCGAACTCATGGTCCCCGCCTGCGCGGAGACGAGCCTAAGACCCCCAGGTCGCGAACATGCCGACCGCCGCGGCGGCCATGACAAGGGTGGCGGCCCAGCCGACGATGCGCAGCGGGAGGGGCAGGCAGAAGCGGCCCATGGTGGCCTTCTGGGTCGACATCAGCATCATCATCACCATCACCGGCACGGCCACGACGCCATTGATCACCGCGCTCCAGAACAGCGCCTTGATCGGGTCGATGGGGGTGAAGTTCAAGAGCGCGCCCAGGATCATCAGCAGCGCCAGGATGGCGTAGAAGGCCTTGGCGCGGGTCAGCTTGCGGGCCAGGCCCACGTGAAGGCCGAAGGCCTCGCCCACGGCATAGGCCGCCGAGCCGGCCAGCACCGGCACGGCCAAAAGGCCGGTGCCGACGATGCCCAGGGCGAAGACTGCGAACACGAAGGGCCCGCAGATCGGCCGCAACGCCTCGGCGGCCTGGGCCGAGGTCTGGATGTTGGTCATGCCGTGGGCGTGCAGGGTGGCGGCCGTCGAGATCACGATGAACAGCGCCACCACGTTGGAGAGCGCCATGCCGACATAGGTGTCGATGCGGATGCGGCGGAACTCCTTCTTGGCCTGTTCGGGCGCGCGCTCGAGCGGCTTGGCGTCAGTGCGCTCGCGCACCTCGTCGACCTCCTCCTCGGCCTGCCAGAAGAACAGGTAGGGGCTGATGGTGGTGCCGAGCATGGCCACCACGACGGTGAGGTAGCCGGAGTGGAGGGAAACCGTGGGCGCCACGAGGTGACGGGCCACCTCGCCCCAGGGCACCTTCACCACCATGGCGACGCCGACATAGGCGAACAGCGAAAGCGTCAGCCACTTCAGCACCGAGACGTAGCGCGAGTAGCGGACGAACACCTCGAGCAGTAGCGACAGGGTCGCGAACAGCGCCACGAACAGCAGCTGCGGGCCCTTCACCAGGAGCCCCAGCCCTGCGGCCATGGCCCCGAGGTCGGCCCCGAGGTTGATGGTGTTGGCCGCCAAGAGCAGCAGCACGATCGGATAGAGCAAGGCGGCCGGATAGTGGCGCTTGAGATTGCCGGCGACTCCGTGTCCGGTGACCCGGCCGATGCGGGCGCTGATCTCCTGGATCGCGCACATCAGAGGCCAGCTGAACAGCAGGGTCCAGCCCATGTCGTAGCCGAACTGGGCGCCGGCCTGGGAATAGGTGGCGATGCCCGAGGGATCGTCGTCGGAGGCGCCGGTGATCAGCCCCGGCCCCAGGATCTGCAGCAGCTTGGGCTTCTCGGGCTGCTTGACCTCCCGGTGGCGGTCGCGGCCCGTCGTTTCGGTTTTCGCCACAGGGACCCCCTCTTGCTGCAGGCTCGCAACGCTCAAGCTGAGCTTGCGATCCGTCGGACGGGCGCGCCTCCGGCGAACCCCTGCGCCGGCGAGGCGTTCAGGGATCAGTCAGGAGGAATCGTCATGGCCGAACTCAGCACTCACGCTCGCGACAAGCTGCCCGCCAAGGACTTCGCCGAGCCCAAGAAGCGCGCCTATCCGATCGAGGACAAGCCGCACGCCCGCAACGCCAAGGCGCGGGCCGGCCAGGCGGTGAAGGCCGGTCGCATGTCCAAGGCCGAGGAAGGCCGCATCGACCGCAAGGCCGACAAGGTGCTGAACAAGGACTGAGGGGTTGCGGCGGCGGCGGCGCTATTTGCCGGCCTTCAGGCCGGGGCCGCCTCACCGATCAGAGGGTCGAGCCGAGCGGCCAAGTCTGGACATGGAAGGGCTCCGGAACGCCGGGCACGCTACCCTCGCGCTCGCTGCGCTTCAATGCAGCCGGTGCTGGCCGGCGCGCACCTCGCCCGTTAGCCTGCGGGGGCAAGGCGAGGCTTCAGCGTGAACGAGGATTCGGTCGAGACCGCCGTCGCGGAACTGGTTCTGGCCAATCATATCCTGGCCGAGCTGGGCGTGCTGGACGCCTTCGGCCACGTCAGCGTCCGCCATCCGGCGCGGCCCGGGTGCTTCCTGCTGGCCCGCGGCATGGCGCCGGCCCTGGTCGGGCCGGGCGACATTCTCTGCTTCGGCCCCGGCA
>DATCFQ010000285.1:0-2125 GCA_036509495.1 Caulobacteraceae bacterium | reverse complement strand
CTCGTCGGCGGTTGGCCACGCCGAGTTGATGGCGATAACGAGGTGTTCCTTGGGAAAGACCGCGATCGATTGGCCGAAGATGCCTTCGGCCTCGAACCCGCCCGGCTGGGTCCACCAGAAGTAGCCGTAGCCGAGGCCCGGTCCCTCTCCGACGTCGGCGACGTGGGGGCGGGTGGCGTCGGCGACCCATCCCTTGGGCAGCACCCGCCGCCCGCCCGCCATCCCGTCGCCGAGCATGAACAGGCCAAAGCGCGCGTAGTCGCGCAGGGTCATGCTGATGCAGCACCCGCCGCGTTCGTGCCCGGCGATATCCTCGACCCACAGGGCGTCGCTCTCCATCCCGAACGGACGCCAGATCTTCGCCGACAGATACCGGGAGATCGACTCGCCGACCGCGTCGGATAAGAGGATGCCCGCGAGGTCCGTCTCGCCGGTGTCGTAATGGAACCGGGTCCCGGGGGGCGCGGCCCGGGGAAGATGGCGCATATAGCTGACGACCGGATTCATTCCCGGCTCGCCGGCGGTGAGACCGACCTTGGCGACGTCGGAGTTGAGGTCCGAGTAGTCCTCATTCCACTTGATCCCCGAGGTCATGGTGATGAGGTCCCGGATGCTCACCCCGTCGTAGGCCCCGCCCTTCAGCTGGGGCACATAGCGGGTGACCGGATCGTCGAGGCTGCTGATGCTTCCGTCCTGGATGGCCGCGCCGATCAGCGTCGAGGTGATCGACTTGGCGACCGAGAACGAGGTCCACCGATCGCTCGCCGTCCGTCCCAGGCCGTAGCGCTCCAGGATGATCCGGTCGTCCTTGACGGCGATCACGCCCGAGACCCGGTAGGCGCGCATGTAGCTGTCGAGGTCGAAGGGGTGACCGCCATAGGAAAATCCGACCTCGATCGGATGGGTCGCCACGGGCAGCTTCAGGACCCGCGCGCCGCGCCTGACGATCCGCACCGGGCCGACCTCTTCCATGTGCCGATAGCCCCACGCCTGCTGGGCCGGGGTCCACGAAAGCACCGAGCCGCCGAGGTCGGGAGCGGGCGCGGCGGCGCCCAGGGCCAGGAGCAGAGGAAGGGCGAAGCGCCGCAAGGACGAAATCTGCAAGGGACCCTCCAGGGACGAGGATCGAACCGTAGCAGCACGCACGCCGACTCGCACCCAGCCCTGACCGGTCTTGCTGGAGCCGGCCGCCAGCTTCTATAAGCCGGCCCTCCCCAAGCGCGCGGCCAGGGGCTGGGTAGCTCAGATGGTTAGAGCGGTGGATTCATAACCCACAGGTCGGCGGTTCGATCCCGCCCCCAGCTACCAGGCTTTTGTTGCGGGCTTCGTCTTGAGGGCGGGCCCCCACGGGGCTCATACGATGCACGACGGGCTCGCAATGGGTCCGCTTGCTGCCCTCTAGGGTGAGGGCCCGCGGACAAAGCTGACACACAAGAGACGAAGGTCCTTCAGGTTCGCGCCTGGCGCTTCCGCTCCCGAATGGGCGAGGCCGGTCGTGCCGGCGAAGGCAGGCATGTCCTATTGATCAACGCCGCGAACCATCATCAAAAGCCTTTGGAACTCGGCGTTGTTGCTATCGCCCTTCCAGAAATTGATGAACTGGCAGACCACCTGGAGATTGCCGACCTCGTAGTGCCCAGCGCTGTCAATGCGATCGAGCGACGGCAGCAGCGCCTTGTCGGCCTCAGGGCCCAGAAATTCAAATGGTATGCCTGTCAGCGCGCAGCGATTGGCCTGAAGATCTAGCAGAGAAGCGATCAGCTTGTCCAACTCGGCCGAGGTCATCCGTAGTTCTTTGTTCTTCAGAACGCGCTGAACGGTTTGTCCGTTAGCGTTCTTCACCGTGTTCTCGACAGAGAGCCGCATCGCGATGATGGATTTTTCGCGCCCGCCCAGGATGCGTCCTTCGTCCTTGCTGCCCGTGACTTTTGTGATCGAGCCTTCCGCCTCCAGCTTCAGAAGGGTCGAGAAAATCCAGCAGAACGAATGGGCGTCGATGAGACGGACATTCTTGAGGTCAGCGGTAGCCTCAAGAACTGGTCGCAATGCGGTGAGCGTCTGATTGTAGGTGGAATAATTTTCCCAACTACATTGACGCAATGTGCTGAAGTCGATGCTGAGCGCG
>DATCFQ010000284.1:0-3198 GCA_036509495.1 Caulobacteraceae bacterium | reverse complement strand
CCCGCAGCTGTTCCAGGCGGCGCTGGGCGCAGTGCTGGAGAACGCCGCCAAATATTCCGGCGCCGGCTCGGCCATCACCATCCGCACTGGCGCGGACCGGGAGACCGGCTGGGTCGAGGTGCTGGACACCGGCCCCGGCTTCCCAGGATCAGCCGAGCCCCTGTTCGCCAGGTTCGCCCGCGGCGCCGAGGGTGACGGCCGCCCGCCCGGCACGGGCCTCGGGCTCGCCATCGCGCGCGGTTTCCTCGAGGCGCAGGGCGGCGGCGTCACCGCCGACAACCGGCCGGGCCAGAAGGGCGCGCGGGTGCGCCTGTGGCTGCCCCTGGCCGACCCCGGACGGGCGGTCGCATGACCGACGACGCCGCGCCGGCCACCGTGCTGGTGGTCGAGGACGACGCCAGCCTCAACACCGCCCTGGCGGCCACCTTGAAGGCGGCGGGCTACCGGCCGGTCACCGCCCGCACCGCCGCCGAGGGCCTGCGCTGGTTCGCCCACTATGCGCCGGACGTGGTGGTGCTGGACCTCGGCCTGCCCGACCGCGATGGCCTCACGGTGATCGCCGAGATCCGCGCGCTCAGCTCGACTCCGGTGGTGGTGCTGTCGGCCAGGGACGCGGAGGCGATGAAGGTCCAGGCGCTGGACCTCGGCGCCGACGACTATGTGCAAAAGCCGTTCGGGGTGGACGAGCTGCTTGCCCGCATCCGGGCGGCGCTACGGCACGCGGTGCAGGTGCGCGGCTCCGAGCCCCTGATCCGCACCGGCGACCTGGAGATCGACCTGGGGCGCCGCGCGGTGCGCAAGGCCGGCGAGCCGCTGCGGCTGTCGCCCAAGGAATACGACCTGCTGAGCGAACTGGCGATCAATCTCGGCCGCACCCTGACCCACCGGCAGCTCTTGAAGTCGGTGTGGGGCAGCGACCACGCCGAGATCCAATACCTCAGGGTCTATGTCGGCCAGCTGCGCCAGAAGCTCGGCTCGGAAATCCTGACCTCGGAGCCGGGGGTCGGGTATCGGCTGGAGGACCAGACGCCCGCTTAGGGGGTTCTGTGACGCACTAATTTTCCCGCTCACCCCGGCCTTCGTGGCCGGGGTCCAGGACAAGTAACGCAGGTGGCGGGTGAGAGTCCGCGGCGGCGCGGCCGGGTGTTATTGCGGAGGCTCAGGTTCTGACCTGTCCTGGATCCCGGCCTCCGCCGGGATGAGCGGTGGAATGATAAATCTGCCCTTACCCCACGAACGCGCGTTCCAGCACGTAGTCGCCGGGATGGGCGTTGGAGCCTTCCGTCAGGCCGTGGGCGTCGAGGATGGCGGCGGTGTCCTTGATCATGTCCATGCTGCCGCACAGCATGATGCGGTCGTGTTCGGGGTGGAACCTGTCCCCGTCGATGCCGAGGTCGCGGAACAGGTCCCCCGAGGTGATCCGTTGGGTGATCCGGCCCTGGCGCTCGAACTTCTCGCGGGTGACGGTCGGGTAGTAGACCAGCTTGGCGCGGGCGTCGTCGCCGACCAGCAGGTGGTTGTGGATGTCCTCGCTGTAGAGCTGCCGGTGGGCCAGCTCGGCGACCTCGCGCACCGTGTGGGTGACGATGATCTGGTCGTAGATATAGGCGTCGGGATCGCGGGCGATCGACAGGAAGGGCGCCAGGCCCGTGCCGGTCGAGATCAGGAACAGCCGCTTGCCCGGCTTCAGGGCGTCCAGCACCAGGGTGCCGGTGGGCTTCTTGCCGAGCAGCACCTTGTCGCCCGGCTGGATGTGCTGCAGGCGCGTGGTCAGGGCGCCGCCGGGCGCCTTGATCGACAGGAATTCCAGCTCCTCGTCATAGTGCGGGCTGGCGATCGAATAGGCGCGCAGCAGCGGCTTGCCGTCCACCGGCAGGCCGATCATCACGAACTCGCCCGAGCGGAAGCGGAAGGTGGGCGGCCGGGCCAGGGCGAAGCTGAACAGCTTGTCGGTCCAGTGCTTCACCCACAGCACCTCCTGCTCATAGAGCGAGGCGGCCCAAGGGGGCGGGGCGTCAGCCAAAGCAGCGACTTCACTCATGGAGCGGCTTCTATGCCCAAGCCCTCTGCAGCGCACAAGACTGCGCCGCGCCGCAGCATGCCGATATTTCCTGAAAGCCCTAGGAGTTTCCTTGAAAGCCCTGTGGCGGTTCAGCAATCGGGCGACGCTAGCGCCCCCCGAACAGCGGCAGGCTTTCGGGCTTCAGGGCGCCTTCGATCTCGAGGATGCGCAGCTTGGTCCTGGTCCCGCCGCGGGCGGAGAAGCCGCCGAGCTTGCCGTTCGAGCCGACCACCCGGTGGCAGGGGACCACGATCGGCCAGGGATTGCGGCCCATGGCGTGGCCCACCGCCTGGGCGGCCTGGGGCTCGCCGACGCGGGAGGCGATCTCGCCATAGGTCATGACCTCGCCGGGCGGGATGGCGCGGGCGATGGCGTAGATGCGCTGTTCGAAGGCCCCGACGCGGTCCAGGTCCAGGGCGATGGGCGAGAGATCGGCCGCCTCGCCGGACAAGAGGGCGAGGATGCGCTGGCGGGCGTCTTCGACTTCGGGCGGCGGGAGCCCACCGGTCGCCTCGGGGTAGCGGCGCTGGAGGCGCGCCCGCACGGCGGCCGCGTCCGGCTCGGGCAGGCTGACGCCGATCAGGCCGGCCTGGGTCCAGGCCAGGCCGCAGGGCCCGATGGGAGTGTCGAACACCAGGATGCCGGCTCTATCCATGGCCCGGATCATAGCACCCACCCGCGCCGGCGGCGTTCCGAAGCTTGCGGTGGTGGTGGGCGGGATCCAAGGCAGGTCGGAGCAGTCTAGGAAGAGGAACCACCAAGGACACCAAGTTCACCAAGATCTTGGTGTCCTTGGTGAACTTGGTGGTGAAAAAGCAAGGCGGCGCCCCTTCGGAATCTAGAACGGCGGGTCGGTGGCGGGATTGTAGGGGTGCGTCTGGCCGGAGTTCAGCAACGCATCCAGCGCCTGGTCGAGCGGGCCGGAGCGGGCTGGCGTGGGCGTCGCCGGCGGCGGAAGCGGCCGGGGCGGCGCCGAGACCAGGATGGTCTGCGGCAGCGGCGGGGTCAGCACGGTCGGAGCCGGACCCGGCGGAATGGCGGTGGCGCCAGCGCGGGGCAGGGCGGCGACCATGAAGGCGCGCCAGAGCCGGGCAGGCGGTCCGCCGCCGCCGAGGCCGGCCACCGGCTGGGCGTCG
>DATCFQ010000283.1:0-3148 GCA_036509495.1 Caulobacteraceae bacterium | reverse complement strand
TCGCTTAGCGCGGCGGCGAACAGGGCGGTCAGGAGATCGCCGGCGCCTTGCGGCGCGGCAGCGGCCCGGGCGTGGGCGGCGAACCAGGCTTCGGCCTTGTCGGCATAGACCACGCCGATCTCGGCCCCCCGCTCCACCGAGGACACCATGGTCGGGCGGCCCAGCAGCCGGGCGGCGTCGACGGCGGAATCGGGCGAGCGCGCCGAAAGGCCGGTCAGCCGTTCCAGCTCCCAGGCATTGGGGGTGACGAAGTCGGCGCGGCGGATCAGTTCGGCGGCGAGCGCCGGGGGGACGTCGGCCGGGACGTAGAGGCCCTTGCCGGAGTCGCCCATGGTCGGATCGACCACCACCAGGGGCCTCCGCGCGCCCTCGCCGCGGGGAACCGCGCGCACGGCGTCGATCGCACGGGCGGCGGCGCGGACCTGGGCGGCGCTGGCGAAATAGCCGGTGATGACCAGATCCACCTGCTCGAAGGCCCCGTTGGCCTCCACTCCATCGAGCATGCTCTCGAACATCTCGATGGGCGCCGGGCCGCCGCCGGGGACGCCCCAGCCGGGGTGGCGGCCGTAGAGCACGGTCGGGACCAGGATCGGCTCGAAGCGGAATTGAGTCAGCGCCAGGACCTGCATCGCGCCGCCGACGCGGCTCGAGGCCACATAGCTCGACAGAATCAAGGCCGTGGGCATGGCGCTCTATACGGCCTTTCCTGCGGCCGACGATAGAACACGTGTTCGGTGCGAAGGTCGCCTCCCCCGCCCGGAGCGGGGGAGGGACGCCGTCATCAGTAGCGGTAGTGGTCGGGCTTGAAGGGGCCCTCGGTGGGCACGCCGATGTAATCGGCCTGCTCGCTCGACAGCTTGGTCAGCTTCACGCCCAGCTTGGCGAGGTGCAGCATGGCCACCTTCTCGTCGAGCTTCTTGGGCAGGGTGTAGACCTTGTTCTGGTAGGCCCCGCCGTTGGTCCACAGCTCGAGCTGCGCCAGCACCTGGTTGGTGAAGGACGAGGACATCACGAAGCTGGGGTGGCCGGTGGCGTTGCCGAGGTTCACCAGGCGCCCTTCGGACAAGAGGATGATCTTCTTGCCGTCCGGGAACTCGATGTGGTGCACCTGCGGCTTGATCTCGTCCCACTTGAGGTTCTTCAGGCCGGCGACCTGGATCTCCGAATCGAAGTGGCCGATGTTGCAGACGATGGCGTTGTTCTTCATCCGCCGCATGTGCTCGACGGTGATGACGTCCTTGTTGCCGGTGGCGGTGCAATAGATGTCGGCGAAGGCCAGGGTGTCCTCGATGGGCAGCACCTGGTAGCCCTCCATCGCCGCCTGCAGGGCGCAGATCGGGTCGATTTCGGTGACGATCACCCGCGCGCCGCCGTTGCGCAGCGAGGCGGCCGAGCCCTTGCCCACGTCGCCGTAGCCGCAGATCACCGCGACCTTGCCCGCCAGCATCACGTCGGTGGCGCGGCGGATGCCGTCGACCAGCGATTCACGGCAGCCATAGAGGTTGTCGAACTTCGACTTGGTGACGCTGTCGTTGACGTTGATGCCGGGGAACGGCAGCTCGCCCTTCTCGGCCATCTGATAGAGGCGGTGCACGCCGGTGGTGGTCTCTTCGGAGACGCCGCGGACCGAATTGCGGATCGCCGAATAGAAGCCCGGCTTCTCCTTCATGGTGCGCTTGACCACCTTGAACAGCGCTTCCTCTTCCTCGTTGGAGTGATGCTCGAGGAAGTCGGCGTCCTTCTCGGCCTTGGGGCCCAGCACGCACAGCAGGGTGGCGTCGCCGCCGTCGTCCAGGATCAGGTTCGGATGGCCGCCGTCGGACCACTCGAAGATCTTGTGCACATAGTCCCAATATTCGGTGAGGCTCTCGCCCTTGACCGCGAACACCGGGACGCCGGCGGCGGCGATGCCGGCGGCGGCGTGGTCCTGGGTCGAGAAGATGTTGCACGACGCCCAGCGGACGTCAGCGCCCAGGGCGGTCAGGGTCTCGATCAGCACCGCGGTCTGGATGGTCATGTGCAGGCAGCCGGCGACCCGGGCGCCCTTCAGCGGCTGGTCCTTGCCGAACTCCTCGCGCAGGGCCATCAGGCCCGGCATTTCGGTCTCGGCGATGGCGATTTCCTTGCGGCCCCATTCGGCGAGTCCGATGTCCTTGACGACGTAGTCGGCCATGACGGCTCCTCTTATCCCCTATTCCAGGTAGACGGGCTCTATAGCCCGGCCGACCCGGCCCGACAATTGCGATATAAAGATATCTTTATATGGGCTGCTCGAATGTCTGCAAGCGGTTCGCAACAAGGCCGCCTTACAAATCGGTAACCGCCTTAAAAACCTCGCAACCGATCCCTATCTAGAGAATTGTTCGGGGGCGGGCGGAGCATGCCTGACGCGCGCTCGCCCATCACACTTTAGGGGACACATCGGCCAATGGCCGCAGCCACACTCTCCGTCATGTCGCCCGACGGCGGCCTCTCACGGTATCTCGCCGAGATCCGGCGCTTTCCCATGCTCACCAAGGACGAGGAATTCATGCTCGCCAAGCGCTGGCAGGAGCATGAGGACCCGGAAGCGGCGCACAAGCTGGTCACTTCGCACCTGCGCCTGGTGGCCAAGATCGCCATGGGCTACCGCGGCTATGGCCTGCCGATCGGAGAGGTGATCTCCGAAGGCAACGTCGGGCTGATGCAGGCGGTGAAGAAGTTCGATCCGGACCGCGGCTTCCGCCTGGCGACCTACGCCATGTGGTGGATCCGGGCCTCGATCCAGGAATACATCCTGCGCTCGTGGTCGCTGGTGAAGATGGGCACCACGGCGGCGCAGAAGAAGCTGTTCTTCAACCTGCGCAAGGCCAAGGGTCATATCGGCGCCATCGAGGAAGGCGATTTGACACCCGAGCATGTCGCCACCCTGTCCGACCGGCTGGGCGTGACCGCCAAGGAAGTGACCGAGATGAACCGCCGCCTGTCCGGGCCCGATTCCTCGCTCAACGCGCCCTTGCGCAGCGAAGGCGAAAGCGAGTGGCAGGACTGGCTGGCCGACGACACCGTCGACCAGGAAACCCGCCTGGCCGAGCGCGAGGAGCTGGGCGACCGCCACGACCTGCTGGTCAACGCGATGAAGGACCTCACCGACCGTGAGCGCGACATC
>DATCFQ010000282.1:0-5063 GCA_036509495.1 Caulobacteraceae bacterium | reverse complement strand
GAGAAGGGTGGAAAGGGGAACAACCCTGCGACGCTTAAGAGATAAGCCTCGAAAACCGATTTTCAAGAATTGCGAAAACGCGATGTTTCGCACAATTGGTCGCCTCCCATTTCCGGGGAGGAGAACCACCCATGGGACCTGCTTCCGTCTGGGCCAAAGCCGCTCGCGCGCCCGTGCCCTTCAGCCGACGGTTCAAGTTGCGTTCGCGCAATGTCAGGGACGATTTCGTCATCGATGTCGCCTTGCCGGCGCCCTATCTGCCGGGCGCTGCGCCATGGCCCGTCCTGTTCGTGACGGACGGCAATCTGGCCTTTGCGACCGCGGCGGCGACCATGGGCGTCCTGCCGCTGGAACCGGGCGGACCACGCCCGGCCTGCGTGGTCGGCATCGGCTATGACCTTGCGGGTGAGGGGGAGCACGCCGAGCATCTCGCCCGGCGCAACCGCGATCTGACGCCGCGCCGCGCCCCGGAATGGGAAGCGCGCATGCGGGCCGCGCCGCCGCCCTTCCGTATCGAGAACCATGTGCAGACCGGCGGAGGCGACCGTTTCCTCGATTTCATCATCCACGAGCTGAAGCCTTGGCTGGCCGCCAGACTTCCAGTCGATACGGGCGATTGCACACTTGCCGGAAGCTCTTTCGGGGCGGCGCTTGCGCTCTACGCCCTGTTCACGCGGCCGGGCGCTTTTCGCGGACATCTCGCCATAAGTCCTTCACTCTGGTGGGCGAACAGCCAGTTGGTCGGCATCGAGGAAGAGTTCGCGCGCAGCCATGCCGATCTCGATGTCGCGCTCTATCTCTGCGTCGGAGGCGAAGAGGAGGCGCAGGCGCCTGCAGCGCGGATGGTCAGCGCATTTCGGGAGTTCGCATCAAAGATCGAGGCCCGGGCTTATCCGTCCCTGCGTCTGACGCATGAAGTGCTTCCCGGCGAGACACATTTGAGCGTGTTCAACGCCGGGTTCAGCAATGGCGTCCGACGGCTCTTCGGCGCGACCTGGCCGACGGACCGGGCCGATTGACGCCTGAGAGTGTGGCGCTAGACCGGCTAGTGGGCCGTTGGCTCAAAGCGGGCGACGTGGCCGTCCTGCGGACGTTCGGAATGCCCGTGATGGGTCGATTTCTTCCGTTCGCCTCCCGCCCGAAAGTGACGTCGGAGCTCGCCGCCCGGCAGTGGAAGGGCCTGCGGGGCTCATGAGGGCAGATCAGGCCCGAGCTAAGAGCAGGCGGCGTGCCGATAGGCTCGTCCGCATGACCGATCCCGTCCTCGATCTCGATTCCGCACAGACCCCCGCCGACTTCGGAGACGATCCGGGGCGCTGGCCCGGCAGCGTGGTTCGCGACTGCCTGCACTGGTCAATCGATGTACTGGGGACCGTCCCAGTTCTGCCAGTGTCTGGTGGTTTTCTTGTAGGCTGGCCTTTTTTTCCGGCTGAGCCATCGCTTCATTGCCGCGACCTCGATGAGAGTGGCGGCCTTGAAGGCTCGCTCTAGTTCCGGCGTGACCCGGAGGGCGGTCCTTGCCCGCTCCATTATCGTCGTGGAATCGCCGATTGAGCCTCTGATGCGCTGGAACTGCGTCGCCACCTCGCCGGACGATTCCGGCTCGATCAGAACGCGGACTGCGCTCAAGACGCCGGGACCGGTGGCGATGTAGGCACGTTCGGGCGTGCGGGCCTCCACGTTGAGCGTAGCCAGGTCGCGGCATGCGTGCAGGAACGGGTTGCCTCGATCGCGGCACATCATGAAGCTGTTGTCGACGTGGCCGTACCAGGTCAGGAGAAGGGTTTCAGGTACGCCTTCCAGCACGTCGCGCAGCGGAACGCCCGACTGATAGTCCGCGTCCACCCAGACTCCGCCTTGGGCCCAGATGGCGCAAAGTCGGAAGTAATCCGCCTGCATCGCCGGCACGGCCAGTGCGTCGAACGTCTGTCGTTCCCGCCGTCCGACCCATTTTCCGATGAACCAGCTGGCCGAGTCGCGATCGAAGAGCCGATGCTTCATCTCGGGATTTGTCGCGCGGAAGCCGTCGATCCACTCTGCCACCTCGTCCGGCGGCTCGGGGGTATCCCAGTACTGGAACAGTCTCATGGCCCGAGGTTTCCCACAGTTATGGGGCGGGTCAATGCATGGACGCGTCGACTGCCGCGCCAGCGCTTAGGGCGACGCTGAGCGGGGACCGCTGCGGCGTAGCCTCGGCCGCATGGCCGATCCCATCCTCGGTCTCGATTCCGCAGCGACTCCCACCGATTTCGGCGACGATCCGGGGGCGCCGGCGCGGCGCTGGATCAGCGTGCGCGTGCTGGTGTTCGTCTGCACCGCAGCCGTGATCTTCAGCGTGGGTGTGAGCCGGGTCTATCTCGGGGTGCACTGGCCGACTGACGTCCTGGCCGGCTGGCCGGCTGGCCGGCTGGGCGCTGGGCGCTGATCGTGCTTGTGGCCATGACGGCGCGAGGCTCACGGTGCGCCGGCAGCATCAGGGCCGGGAGGCGATGATGCCCGCGCCCTGGATTCAGATGCACTGCACCGACCGGGAAAGGCGGCTGGGCGGCTTGGTGATGCTGCTGTGGGGACTTGCGACTGAAACCACCAGTTGCTGCGGCGTTTCGGCCGTATCATGCTCGGCTGGAATATTGCGGGCGTTGGACCGAAATGACGGACGAGCTTTCCGGAACCGCCGCCCGCGCGACCACCGTCGAAACGGCGTCGTTGGCGGACAGCGCGACCGAATTCTGCATTCGCGAAGCCGAACGGACGCGCATATCGGATTGGGACCTGTTTCCCCTCGCCGCCGAACGGTCGGGGTTGTTCCTCCCCGAGGGGAAATTCGCTATCCCAGTCATCCTGCAACGCATCGAAAAGGCGCTGAGAGAGGGCACAGGGCTGGCGCTCATTCGGGTGGGCGACGGTGAAGGCGCCGCCCTGGGCATGATCCGGCCCGAACCCAACCCGATCGTTTCCGCATCTTTCCATGACTACTTCGATTTACAGAACAATTGCCCACTGCCCATGCCCGACAGTGTCGCGTTCTGCAAAGAACTCGGGGCATCGCTTCAGATGGCGGACATCATCGGATTCAGGGCGTTCCGGAAGGACGAAAACGCCCTCATAGAGCGTGCGATCAGGGACGGCGCGCGCCGGTCACCCTTGGGCTTCATATACGCTCGAGAGATGCTGGTCGATCTGTTGAAAACTGGATTGATGAGAGACAAGCTGCTGACCACAGCCTGGATTCACCTCGAACTCATTCCCTACATCGAAAACATGCTTTCCATGACTGAGAAGGTCGTCGTCATAAGCGGGCGGCCCCAGCTGGTTCGCGGGTTCAGGAAAAGACTGAAGGGCCGTAGCTTTGAATTCATCGAGGTTCCGCCGGAGGCGGGCGAGCCCTGCGAACTGGATTCGTCGCATTTCCATTTGATGTTCCCCAAGGTGAAGCAGGCGCTGAGCAAGGACCTCCGGGGAACCTTGGTGCTCGTCGGCGCGGGCATGTTCGGCAAGATCTACTGCGCGGGCGTCAAGAAGAGCGGGGGCGTGGCCGTGGACATGGGCAGCGCCTTCGATCTGTTGAGCGGCCTGATCACCCGTCCCGTTTTTGCGCAGTTCAAGTTCGATCTCCCTGCCTGGGCGTGAGGCGCCAAACGATCAGCGCGGAAGGTCCGGCCCTGGTCGTCCGTAGCGGTCCATTGCTCCAGCCCTCGCGCGGTGTCGCGGCAGGGAGCTGCGGGTTAGGGCGCCGCTAAGCGCGGGGCGGTGGGAGGCAGGATGGGCGCATGGCCGATCCCATCCTCGATCTCGACTCCGTAGAGACCCCTGCCGATTTCGGTGACGATCCGGGGGCGCTGGCCCGGCGCTGGATCAGCGAGATCGAGCTGGCCGAGAAGGACCAGGCGGCCTGGCGCGAGCGCGGGCGGCGGATCATCAAGCGCTATCGCGAGGACCGCACCGAGGCGGTGACGGAGGTGAAGGGGCGGCGCTTCTCGCTGCTCTGGGCCAATATCCAGACCCTGGGGCCGGCGGTCTATGCGCGCACGCCCTCGGCGGTGGTCGGCCGCCGCTGGAAGGACGACGATCCGGTGGGGCGCGTCGCCTCGGAGGTGCTCGAGCGGGCGCTCAACTTCGCCGTCGACAGCCTTGATTTCGCGGATGTCCTTCTGAGTCTTCGCGACGACTTTCTGCTGGTCGGCCGCGGCCAGGCTTGGGTGCGCTACCTTCCGCACATGCGCACGGTGATGCCGCCGGCGCCGCCGCCCGATCCGGATGGCCAGGTCGCCGACGATCCGGAACCCTACGAGGTGGTCGATTGGGAAGAGGCGGTGGTCGACCACGTCAGCTGGGACGACTTCCTGCACAATCCGGCGCGCAAGTGGTCGGAGGTCCGCTGGGTGGCGCGGGTGGTGTTCATGACCCGCGAGGAGCTCATCGACCGCTTCGGCGAGGAGGTCGGCGGCGAGGTGGCGCTGGACCATGGTCCGGAGGAGAGTTCGGGCTCCAGCGACGATCACCAGCAGTGGAAGAAGGCGGCGGTCTACGAGATCTGGGACAAGCCCAGCCGCACGGCGGTGTGGATCAGCAAGGCCTGGCCCGAGGTGCCGCTGGACCAGCGCGAGGACCCGCTGGGGCTGGCCGATTTCTTCCCGTGCCCGCGGCCGCTGCTGGCCAACACCACACCCGACAGCCTGATTCCGACCCCCGACTACGTCTATTACGAGGGCCAGGCGCGCGACATCAACGACCTCACCGCCCGCATCGGCCTGCTCACCGACGCCATCCGGCTGCGCGGCTTCTATGCGGCGGGGGGAGAGGCGGGGAAGTCGCTGGAGGACCTGTTCGCCAGCGAGAGCGGCACCCTGATCCCGGTGGACAGCTGGGCCGCCTTTTCCGAGCGCGGCGGGGTGAAGGGGCTGATCGAGTGGATCCCGCTCGACATGGTGATGAGCGCCCTGAAGGGCTGCATCGAGGCGCGCAAGCAGCTGATCGACGACGTCTATCAGGTGACCGGCATCGCCGACATCATGCGCGGCGACACCGATCCGGAGGAGACCGCCGCCGCCCAGAGGATCAAG
>DATCFQ010000281.1:0-8919 GCA_036509495.1 Caulobacteraceae bacterium | reverse complement strand
TGATGGGGAGCCCCGCCTATTGCGCCTGGGTCCTCGCCCTCTTCCTGCTGATCGCGATGTTCAGTTTCGTGGACCGGCAGGTGATCGGCTCCCTCGGCCAGCCGATCAAGGCTTCGCTGCACCTGACCGACGCCCAGTTCGGCCTTCTGGGCGGGCTCGCCTTCGCCCTTTTGAACTCGCTCTTGACCATTCCCATCGCCCGCCTGGCCGAGCGGCGGCGGCGGCTGACCATCATCTCGGTGGGCGTCTTCCTCTGGTCGATCGCCACCTGCGTCTGCGGCGCGACCTCGAGCTTCCTCCAGCTGCTGATCGCGCGTGTCTGCGTCGGCGCCGGCGACGCGGCGGGGCAGCCGGCGACGATATCGGTCCTGGCGGACTACTTCGGGCCCGCTCGCCGCACCTCCGCCATGGCGGTCTTCGTGCTGGCCGTACCGCTGGGCGCCCTGATCGGCGCGGCCGGGGGCGGCTATCTCGCCGAGTTCGCCAATTGGCGCATGGCCTTCGTCATCGCCGGCCTGCCGGGGCTGGTCCTCGCCCTGCTGCTGATCGTGACCATCAAGGAGCCGATCCGGGGCCACTACGACGCCCCAGGCCTCGGCGCCCAGGACGCCCCGCCGCTTTCGGCCGTGCTGCGCCGGATGGTCCAGCGGCCGGCCTTCCTGCACGTGATGGCGGGATCGACCCTCGCCTCCATGGGGGGCTTCGGCATCAACCTGTTCCTGGCGCAATACTTCTTCCGGCGGTTCGGCCTCAGTCTCGGCGAAAGCGGCCTGCTGTCGGGCCTGATCAGCGCCATCCCAGGCTTGATCAGCATGCTGGGCGGCGGCCTGCTGGCTGATTTCCTCGGCAAGAAGGACGCGCGCTTCTACGCCTGGATCCCAGGGCTGGGCGCCCTCCTGGCCGCGCCCTTCTATGTGCTGAGCTTCCTGCAGGGCGGCTGGCCCGCGGCCACGGCGCTGCTGATGATCACCGGCCTTCTGCAATACGCCTATCTGCCCGTCTCGATCGGGGTCAGCGCCAATCTTATGGAGCCGCGCATGCGGGCCACCGCCGCGGCGGTGGTCGGGATCATGACCAATCTGGTCGGCGCCGGCCTGGCGCCCCTGGTGGTTGGGATGCTCAGCGACCACTTCGCCGGCCAGGCCATCGGTGGCAGCTTCACCGCCGCCTGCCACGGCGCCCGGGCGGCGGAAACCGCCGCGGCCGGCGCCTGCGGCCAAGCTTCCGCCCACGGATTGCAGTGGGCCTCGATGGTCTTCGCCCTGGTCTATCTCTGGGCGGCCGTTCACTTCGTCCTGGCCGCCCGCACCATTCGCAAGGACATGGCCTAGCCGATGCGCAAATCCGGTTTCTGGAGCTACGAGAGCGGGCTCGTCCTGATGATGAGCCTGATGAACGGCGTGGTCGCGCTGGACCGCACCGCGGTCAGCTTCCTCTCGCCCTGGATCGTCCCCGAGTTCAACCTGAACAACACCCAGCTGGGGCTGCTGGCCTCGGGCCTGTCGGTGACCATCGCCGGGTCGGGGTTCCTCATGGCCTCGCTGGCCGACAGAACCGGACGGCGCAAGCCCATCCTCATCGTCATGCTGGTGCTGTTCTCTCTGTTCTCGGCGACGTCGGGTCTCGCCGCCGGCTTCGTCATGCTGCTGGCAGCGCGCTGCGTCCTCGGTCTGGCGGAAGGGCCGCTGGCGCCCATTGGCCAATCGGTGATCGCCCTGGAATCCTCCGAGCACCGACGCGGGCTGAACATGGGGATCATGCTGAACCTGGGCGCCGCCCTGGTGGGCATGGGCGTGGGCCCGATCGTGTCCACCCAGCTGGCCGCGGCCTTCGGGTGGCGCTCGGCCTTCTTCGTTTCCGCGCTTCCGGGCCTGGCGCTGGCCCTGGCCACGGTCTGCTGGATGCGCCGCCCGCCCGAGCCGCCAAAGAGCGCGCGGGACGCGAAGATGTCCGATGGAGCAGGGGTGCTGTCGCTGCTCCGATCGCGCAACATCCTGCTCTGCCTGGTGATCTCGGGGCTCTATTCGGCTTGGCTGATCGTCCAGGGCGTGTTCCTGCCGATCTATCTGACCCGGACCGATGGGCTGACGCCCACGACCATGGGCCTGGTGGTGGCCCTGACCAGCCCCGCGGTCGCCGCCGGCGGCATGCTGGTTCCAGCCCTTTCCGACCGCATTGGACGCAAGCCCGCGCTGGCGGTGATCTGCTTCATCGGCATGCTGGCGCCCCTGGCGGTGCTGTTCATCCACGGACCCGTCTGGCTGCTGACCGCGGCCCTGATCGTCGGCATGTTCGGCGGCGGCGCCGGCCCGCTCTACGTGGCGGTGGTCCCCACCGAAAGCGCACCGGCGCGCCATGCCGCCACCGCGGTGGCCATCTCCCTGGCCGCAGGCGAGATCATCGGCGGGGTCATCGCGCCCACCCTGGCTGGCCGCATCGCCGACATCATCGGCCCCGGCGCGCCGTTCTGGATCTGCGCGGGATGCGCGGGCATCAGCGGGCTGCTCGCCCTGTTGCTGGTGGAGACGGCCCCGGCGGCGCTGAGGCGAAGGGCAAGGGTAGCGATCTAGCCTGGGCGGCGCCGGAACGCGTTCAATGCTTCATAAGCTCGTCCAACTCCCGCAGTTGAGCGCTCATCTTCTTGGCGCCGGTCCTGGCTCTCACCGTCACGAAGACCATCGTCGCGGCCATCAGGGCGAAGGGCAGCAGCTTCACCCATAGAGGGCGATCGGAGCGGCTCAGCACCTGGTAGCCGCCCACCAGCACGAAGGGCGCGAGAGGCAGCAGAACCACGGACAGGCCGCCCCGGAGATAAGACAGTCTCCCCACCATGCGGCGGCGCAGATAGGCGCTGACCGGCTCGGCCGGATCGCGTGACGGGAACAGCACGCGGTAGATCAGGAAATAGCAGCCCACCTGGCCGGCGGCGAAGAGGATCGTGGTCGCGCGGTGCAGAGTGTCGTGTGCGCCCAGCCACATCTGGCCGGTGATGAAGCCGACGATGAGGATGCACAGGGCCACGCCCGCAGGCGTGAAGCGGGTCTTGCGGTCGAATCGTCGCGCGAAGTCGTGGATCTGTTCGAGGGTCACGAGATCGGCCTCCGGTTCCTGATCTTGCCAAAGCGTCTTGGGGTCTTGGGGGTCAGCAGCCATGGTCCCCTCCCTGCTGGAAGCGTCGGGCCAGCATGGCCTTGATGCGGTGGATCTTCAGGGCGACCGCACTGGGTGACAGTCCGGTGATCTCGCCGATGGCGGCGCCGTCCAGGTCTTCAAGATAGAGCAGAGTCAATTGCTGGTCGGCGGGCTTCAGCTCCTGGACCAGGACGAGCAGCCGCTGCACCGCGTTACGCTGCACGGCCGAGCGTTCGGGATCGTCATCACCGGCGACGTCGCCCAATTTCTCCAGACCCACGAAGGCGCGCCTGCTGCGATGCTTCAGGACATGCGAGGCCGCGGTGTTGTGGGCGACGCGGTAGACCCAGGTGCGCAGCGAGCAACGGCCGTTGAACTTGGCAAGGCTCCGCCAGAGGGCGGTGTGGATCTCCTGCCTGAGGTCTCGGCGCAGGTCCGCGTCCGCTTCATAGCCGCGCGCCAGCCGATCGAGCGCCGGCCCGAATTCCGCTGCCGCCTCCAGATACTGGCGATCCTGCTCGAGGCTCCTGGTCGGCAACGCTTGGCTCCCCTCGCTCCTATTGGGGTAGACGCGAGCGCCCAGGAAATATTGCGCCGGCGAGGGGACGCGCCTAGCCGATCACCCCCAGGTCCAGCAGGTCGCCGACGCAGGTGAGCAGGCGGGTGGGGCGGTTGGCGGGGGGTTGGTTCAGCCAGGCGTCCTGGTCGTAGATGCCGGTGGTGACGCCAAAGCCGATGGCCCCGCCCTTGCGCGCCATGGCCGGCTCGAGCGTCGGATCGTCGCCGACCACGCCCACCTGGCGCAATGCAACCCCCAGCTTGCGGGCCACGAAGCGCAGGGCGTGTTGGGAGGGCTTGCCGGTGATCACCGGTCTGACCGTGGCCAGGCTGCGGATCGCCGCGGTGATGGCGTGGGAATAGCCGATCGACTTGCCGCCCCGGGTGGCGAAAAAGGGGACACTGGAGGCCACATAGAGCCCCGCCCCGTTCCAGATGGCGTGGCAGGCGGTTTCGATGTCCTTCATGCCGCAATCCGGATGCCAGCCGACATAGACGGCATCGACCTCGTCGGCGCCGGGCTGGCCGGTAAACAGAAGCTCGATGCCCGCCTCGGCCAGGGCGTGGCCGACGCCCGGCGTGCCCAGGATCAGAGCCCGCTTGACGCCCTTGCGGCCGAGATAGTCGGCGGTGACGCTGGAGGGGGTCAGCATCTGATGGTCCTCGACCGGCAGGCCGGCGGCGCGCAGCCGCGGGGCCTGGACCGACGCGGGATAGGCGCTGCCGTTGGTCAGGATCACGAAGGGGATGGACCTGGCGTTCAGGGTCTCCAGCACCTTCTGGGCGCCAGGCAGCACCTCGTAGCCATGGCCGGAGCGGTCGCCCAGCACCAGGGTGCCATCGAGATCGAACATGTAGCCGGCCGGGGTTCTGAGCTCTTCGTCCCAGCGGTTGGTGGAATCGTCCAAGTCTCTAGGCCTCCTGGAGGGTGCGGTTGCGCCGCAGCGCCAGGCGGAAGCCCGGCTTTTCGACCGCGATCTGGGCGACGTCCCGGCGGGCGGTCAGCTCACGGACCAGGGCGGTGATGGTGGAGATCTCGGGATCGTAGCGCCGAGGCGCGACGCCCGGCGGCTGCACGGCGTCGACCAGCTCGGCCGGCATGGTGGCGCGCAGCAGGAATTCCTCGTCCGAGAGGTTCGGCCCGATCCGGCGGCGCAGTTCGGCCAGGGGCGCCATGCCCGGCGCGGCGTCGAGCTCCCTGGTCCGCGGCATGGACATGATCCTGTCCATCACCTCCGGCGCGATCGGCACATTGGGTCGCCCGAATTTGCCCAGGGCATAGCGGATGATCTCGTCGGGGATGACACTGTAGCGCTCCTTGCCGGTGACGTTCATCACCGCCTGGGTGAGGATCATCTGGGCGAAGGGGGTCATCACGATCGGCCAGCCCAGTTCTTCGCGCACCCGGCCCAGCTCCTCGATCACCTGCGCCTCGATGTGGGGCGTGCGGTGCTCGGCCAGATGCCGGCGCATGGTGCCGACCACCCCGCCCGGCAGCTGGTGATGCAGATAGGCGGCGTCGAAGGCCTGGGGACTGCCCGAGGGCAAGCCTTCCGCCTCGGCCAGGCGGGTGAAATAGCGGCCGACCTCGGCCAGGGCCGCGTCGTCGATCTCGATGGTGTGGCCGAGCGCCCTCAAGTTGGAGACCACCCGCTCGGACGGCGGATTGGAGGTCCCGTCGCCCGCCGCGCCCGAGGCGCACTGCACCGTCGAGACGCCATAGTCCGGCGCGTCCATGTAGGTCATTTCACCGAGGCCAATGGTGCAGTGGGCGTGCAGCTCCAGAGGTTTGTCGCCCATCACCCTTTTGATCGCCGGGATCAGGGTGCGCGCTCGAACCGGGGTCAGAAGGCCGCCGGGATCCTTGATGTAGAGGGCGTCGACGTCGGGGCTGGCGGCCAGAGCGCGGGCCCGATCGACATAGTGGGCGTCGTCGTGGATCGGCGACAGCGTATAGACCAGGGCCGCCACCACGTAGCCGGCGCCGGCCGCCTTGGCCATCCGGGCGGCGGCGAGGTTGCCCTGCAGGTCGTTCATCGGATCGGCCAGGGCGAAGCGGCTGATGCCGTTGTTCACCAGGGTCTTGAAGGCCAGGGCCATGAATTCGGGGCTGGCGGTCTCCCAGGAGATGAAGCGGAAGCCGGTCGAGAGGAACTGCAGCGGCGTATTGGGACAGGCCTCGGCCATCAGCCGGATGCGCTCCCAGGGGTCCTCGCGCTTGTAGCGGACCGCCACGCCCATGTGGGTGGAGGTGGTGAAGTCGATGGCCTTGAAGCCGACCCGGTCCATCACCGGGGCGATGGTCAGGGTACGGGCGGTGTCGACGCCCAGCGCCGCCCAGAGGCTCTGGTTGCCGTCGCGCAGCGAGGTCTCGACGATCTGGATGTCGGCCATGGTCTAGGCCTCCGCGAGGGCGGCCTTGCGGCCGAAGAAGCGCTGCAGAAAGCCGGTGTCCATGCCGCCGGCCTCGAACTCGGGATCGGCGAGGACCTCGGCGTGGAAGACGAGGTTGGTCTTGATCCCCTCGATATGGGTTTCGGCGATGGCCTTTCGGAGCCGGGCCAGGGCTTCGGCGCGGTCGGCGCCATGGGCGATGATCTTGGCCATCAGCGAGTCGTAGTAGGGCGGCACACGCGATCCGGAGACGATGTGGGTGTCGACCCGGATGCCTTCGCCGGAGGGCCAACGGGCCTCGCGGACCGTGCCGGGGCTGGGCTGGAAGCCCTGGGACGGATCCTCGGCGTTGATGCGGCACTCGATGGCCGCGCCCTGCAACCGGATGTCGGCCTGGGCGAGGCGCAGGCCCTCGCCGGCGGCGATGGCGATCTGCTCGGCGACCAGATCCACGCCCGACACCTCTTCGGTCACCGGATGCTCGACCTGGATGCGGGCGTTCATCTCCAGGAAGTAGAAGGCCTGCCGGTCCAGATCGACCAGGAACTCCACCGTGCCCGCGCCCCGGTAATCGAGCCGCTCGGCGTAGCGGACGCCGGCGGCCCGGATGGCGGCGCGGAAGTCGTCGGAGAGCCCCGGCGCCGGGGTCTCCTCGATCAGTTTCTGGTAGCGGCGCTGCACCGAGCAGTCGCGCTCGCCGAGGTGAATCACCCGGCCGGCGCCATCGCCCAGCACCTGCACCTCCACGTGCCGGCCGCGCGAGACGAAGCGCTCCAGATAGACCCGCTCGTCGCCGAAGGCCGCGCCGGCCTCGGCCGAGGCCATCGACAGCGCCTGGGGCAGCTCCGCCAGGTCCTCGACCAGCTTCATGCCGCGCCCGCCGCCGCCGCCCACCGCCTTGACCAGCAGGGGGGCGCCGATCTCCTTGCCCATGGCCACCGCGTCTTCCAGCGAGGCGGCCGGCCCGCCCGGCGCCACCGGAACCTCGCCGGCGATCGCCTCGGCCCGCGCCCGCAACTTGTCGCCCACCGCCTCGATCTGGGCCGAGGTGGGGCCGATGAAGATCACGCCCTCGTCCTCGCAGAGCCTGGCCAGCGACGCCCGCTCGGAAAGGAAGCCATAGCCGGGGTGGATGGCGTCGCAGCCCGAGCCCAGGGCCGCCTGCACGATGGTCTCGGGCTTCAGATAGCTCTGGGCCGAGGGCGCGGGCCCAATGCACAGGGTCCGGTCGGCCAGCCGCGCGGGCTCCGAGCCCAGATCGGCCTCGGACGCCGCCAGCACGGTCTCGATGCCCAGCCGCTGGCAGGTGCGCAGGATGCGCAGGGCGATCTCGCCCCGGTTGGCGATGAGGATGCGGCGGATGGGCATCTAGGCGCTTCCGCTAAGTCGGCCGGACCCGGATCAGGGCTTCGCCGTATTCGACCAGGCCGGCGTTCCCGGCCAGGATCTCGGTCACCTCGCCGGCCACCCCGGCGCGGACGGAATTCATCAGCTTCATCACCTCGATGATGCCGATGACGGTGTCCGCCTCGACCTTGGCGCCGATCTCGACGAACGGCGCCTCGCCGGGCTTGGGCGCGCGATAGAAGATGCCGAGCAGGGGCGAGGGGACGTCGACGGCGTTGGGATCGGTCGGAGCGGACCCCTTGGGCGCTGGCTTCGCGGCGACCACAGCCGGTTCCGAAACCTTGGTCTTCTCCCGTGAAACGGTCGCAGGGGCCACGCCGCCCTCTCCCCGCCTCAAGCTCAGCTTCAGATCCCCCGATTCCAGCTCCAGCTCGTCGAAGCTCGACTCCTCGAGAAGGCGGACGATCTCGGCGACATCCTTGGCCGTCAGGCTCATCCGTCGATCCTCCCCGGGCCGCTCTTCATCGCCGAGGCGCCGCCGAACACGCTCATCACATGCTCCAGGGGATTGGCCTTGGGCGCCGCCACCGGCGCGGCCTCCCTGGTCGACCAGACCGTCTCGGGCCGGCTCTGCAACAGCAGCACCTCACCGGAGGCGTCCACCGCCCATTCGATGTCCTGCGGCCGGCCATAGTGGCGCTCGACCTTGCGGCCGATCTCGCGCAGGCGAAGCAGCTCGGCGTCCGACAGGCAGGCGGCCTTGCGCAGCTCGTCCGGGACCGGCTCCTCATGCACCCCGCCGCCGGGCAGCGGCACATGGCGGATGTGCTTGTCCTGGAGGTCGCGCACGGTGATCTCGCCGGTGATCTTGCCGACCACCCAGCGGTCGGGGGTCACCTCGCCGCCGACCACCGAAGAGCCGAGGCCCCAGGCGCCCTCGATGGCCATCACCGACCGGTCGCCGGTCAGGGGGCTCCTGGTGAACATCACCCCGGCGGTGCGGGCGTCGACCATGCGCTGGATCACCACCGCCATGTGCACGCCGGCCTCGGGGAAGGCGTGCTTGCGGCGATAGGTCATCGACTCCACCGAATAGAGGCTGGCCCAGCAGGTGCGGATGAAGCGCAGGGTCTCCTCAGGCCCCTTCACCCAGAGGAAGGTGTCCTGAAGGCCCGCGAAGGAGGCGTCCTCGGCGTCCTCGGTGGTGGCCGAGGAGCGGACGGCGATGGGGCTCGAGCCGTCCCCGCCGCAGAGCTCGGCGTGGGCGGCGACGATCTCGGCCTTGAGGTCGTCCGGCAGGGCCGCCGCCTCGATGCGGGCGCGCAAGGCCTTGGAGCATTGGGTCACGGCGGCGAGATCGTCCGGATCCAGCGCCTCGACCTGGGTGCGGATGGGCTCGGAGACTTCCAGCGCATCGACGCAACGCACGAAGGCCGAGGTCTTGACCACGAATCCAGGCGGCACACTGATCCCAGCGCGCGTCAGCTC
>DATCFQ010000280.1:0-2373 GCA_036509495.1 Caulobacteraceae bacterium | reverse complement strand
GGGGCGCGGTCGACCAGGTCGGCGAGATAGCGCAGCCCGCCCAGTTCCTCGAAGCCGGGGTCGCGCCGGAAGCGCTCGACCAGCACGATCGGTTCGGCCAGCTGGCCCTTGCGGACATGCTCCTCCATCGCCGCGAACAGGCGCTGGTGGAACGGCTCGTAGAAGTGCGGCGCCTTCAGCGCGTCGCCGATGCGCTCATAGGCGGCGTTGTCGAACAGGATCGCGCCCAGCAGCGCCTGTTCGGCCTCCAGATTCGAGGGCGGCCGGGCGGGGATCGGATCGACGGAGCGGAGATCGAGGGCGGGGACCAGAGCCATGGCCCTAGATTAGCGAATTGCTAACGCGAGACTAATCACACCCGCCCTTATCCCAAGGAACGTTCTGGCAACTGTGGATGGTTTGGCAAGCCTGCGTCAGCCCGCCGCGCGGGCGGCGGGGGGCGGGCCCCGGACGAAGCTTCGCCATGGACAAGCACGCGGGCCGGGCGAACTATGCGTCGCCATGATGGCCGGGGGAGAGCGTCGATGAACCGTATCCTGAAGGGATGCGCCCTGGCCTTGTTGCTGGCCGGCGCCGCTTCCGCCGCCTCGGCCCAGACCACCCGGGGCCAAGCTGCGCCGCCGCCGGCCACGCCGCGGTTCGAGCCGCCCAAGGTCATCACCCCGGTCACCGGCGACATCTTCCGGGCCGGCAACGGCAACTGGTGGTCGCTGTTCGCGGTGACCAAGGCCGGCATCATCGTGGTCGATCCCATCAGCGTCGACTTCGCAAAGTGGCTGAAGGCGCAGCTGGACCAGCGCTATCCGGGCCTGCCGGTGCGCTATGTGATCTACAGCCACAGCCACTGGGACCACATCGAGGGCGCCGCGGCGTTCAAGGACACGGCCCTCATCGTCGCCCAGGACGGCGTGCGCCGGAACATGGACGGCCACTATCCGCACATGCCGGGCGACATGATCGACCGCAACGCCAATGGCACGATCGAGATCGAGGAGATCCAGATCCCCTCCAGCGAGCATCCCGGCATCTGCGGCATGCCCGACTTCTGGTTCCCCCACCAGGACCGCAACCACGACGGCCACATCACCCCGGCGGAGTATTTCGCCGACATCCCGCCGCCCGACATCACCTATTCCGACAAGATGACCCTGACGCTGGGCGGGATGACCGTGCAGCTGATCTTCCCGGGCAAGAACCACGCCGACGACGGCACGGTGGTCTATTTCCCGGCCGAGCGGGTGGTGTTCTCCACCGACTTCCCCGCCGACGCCCTGGTCACCACCTCGATGCGCTCGCTGCCCAGCGCCTGCGGCGCCTTCGACCAGCACCCGATGTCGGAGTGGATCAAATCCTACCGCACCATCGAGGCCCTGGACTTCGACATCCTGGCCCAGGGCCACGGCGCCGTGCTCTTCAAGAAGGCGGACGTCACCGAGGGGCGGGAGTATTTCGAATATCTGCGCGACCAGGTCGCCGCCGGCATGCGCGCCGGCAAAAGCCTGGACGAGCTGCGCCGCACCCTGATGCTGGAGAAGTACAAGGACTGGGCCAATTACGATCGGCTCAGGGTCATGAACATCGAGGCCGCCTACAACAATCTGAACATCTACAAGTAGGCGGCTCAGTCCGCGGCCCGCTCCAACGACCTCGACGGCTCCGAGGGCGCGCGCGCATAGGCCAACTCGAGCGCCTGGCGGAGGAAATGGCTGTTCAGGCTGTCACGCGCCACGAACAGTACATTGTACTGGCCAGGATATTCGAAGTCCCTCGCCACGGGGACAAAGCCGGCTTCGAACAGCACGGCCTTCACCTCGCCCGAGAGCTTCTGGCCTTCCCAGAACGCCCGGTCCTCGACCTCGACCATGACGGCGAGGGTATTCTCGAGGGCGGCGCTGGCGCCGTGCAGCACTTCGAAGGCAAGCCCTTCGACGTCTATCCACATGGCGCACGATCGTTCGGCGACGTGATGGTCCAAGAGAAAATCATCCACGGTGGTCATGGCGACTTCGACGTCTTCGTATTCGACGTCGGCGGATTTGGTCAGGACCGAGTTGTTGGTTTTCGTCGGGCTGAGGGGAGCGCCGTTTCGCCCGCGCCCCACCTTGAAAGTGACCTTTCCCGTTCGGTCCCCGACTGCGAGGTTGTGATATCGAACCCCCGCCGCGGCGGCTTCGCGCAGGTACTTGGCGTGGACGTAGGGATTGGCCTCGAAGGCGTGCACTTCCGCTTTTGGGAGCAGGGGCCGGATGCGCCGCGAGAAGCTCGCTTCCGCCGCGCCAAGCTCCAGCACCAGGCGCGGCGTCAGGTTGCCAACGACATCGATGAACAGTTGGCGGAGCCAGGCCGCCGAGGCCGCTCGGCCCGACGGCTCGG
>DATCFQ010000279.1:0-3557 GCA_036509495.1 Caulobacteraceae bacterium | reverse complement strand
AAAGAAATTGAGGGGAATATATTCCGGTCGGCCTTCGTGTGCTACGCGCTGTCGGAAATCATCGCGAGAAGTGTCGGTGAGTTCGCCGGCGAATCCGAGGTTTATTATCTCGTAGAGTTCGCGCAGCCCACGCTCAGGAGGGCCCCAACTAAAATTCTTGGTAAAACTTCCGGGGTGCCACCGTTCCTGATCCGCCATGGTGTCAGCTCACGATCTTCTCAGCTAAGAGCGGGTAATGGAGCCTGCGATGGGCGGTGGCCGTCGTCAACGGAATGTCGCGTTCAGATCGGTCAGGTTGTCGCGCGACGCAAGGTGGAGCAGGATTTCGTCTCGGACGGATTTCCGTTGACGAGTATCGGAACATAACATGAACTCGCGCCGGCTCGCAAACTTGGTCTTGGCGCACCAACGCAGACGGGATGGGCGAATCGTGACCAATTCAAGTGAGAGTAAAGCGAGACTTCCATGACCCAGGTAGGAACCGAGGCCGCCAGGGATCTCGCACGTTTCGCTAGTGGTCGCACGTTTGCGACGATTCTCGCTGATCCACCGTGGCGGTTCACCAACCGTACCGGGAAAATGGCCCCTGAACATCGTCGCCTCTCTCGGTATGAGACCATGACGCTCGAGGATATCTGTGCCTTGCCCATCGAGGGGTTGGCCGCAGATCCGGCGCACCTCTATCTTTGGGTCCCCAACGCCTTGTTGCCCGAAGGCCTCAAGGTCATGCAGGCCTGGGGGTTCACCTACAAATCGAACCTTATCTGGCACAAGATCCGGAAGGATGGCGGCTCGGACGGTCGCGGCGTTGGCTTCTACTTTCGGAATGTCACTGAGATCATTCTGTTCGGCGTTCGAGGAAAGAACGCCCGGACCGGGGAGGCCGGCCGTCGCCAAGTGAATATGATCGAGTCTCGAAAGCGAGAACACAGTCGCAAACCGGACGAACAGTACTCAATCATCGAGACCTGTAGTCCGAGCCCTCGGTTGGAGCTGTTCGCCAGAGGCAAGCGTCGTGGGTGGCAGACATGGGGTAATCAAGCAGACGGCGAATACACACCGACATGGAAGACGTACGCCTACAATTCAGCGTTCCCTGCCGAATAGTCATTTCGCCTCCGGTGGTCTCCCGTCGCGTTTGACTTTCTCCAGGAAGTACATGGCCTCGAGTTTCAGGCCGTCGGGGTCGAGGAAGAAGACGGCGCGGTAGCCTTCGCCGTAGCTTGGGTAATCGGCGGGCGCATCGACGATCTCGACGCCCTCGCGCTTCAGGAAATCGCCCAGTTCGTCCACCGCCTCGGAAGCGTCGAGTTCAAAGGCGTAGTGGTGGAAGCCGATGTCGCCGGTGTGGTGCGGGCGGCTGCGGCCCTTGGCGTCGGCCTCGACCACCCAGATCATGGTGACGCCATTGTTCCAGCCGACCGTGCCGCCGAGGTCCCACTCTTCGACGAAGCCCAGGAAGCTCAGTAGCCGGTCGTAGAACCGCCGCGAGACCTCGAAATCCGAGACCCTGAGGACGATGTGGTCGATGCCGACGACGCGGGCCATGCGGGTCTCCAGTTTATCGTGTCGACATAACGCGCCGAAGGTGACTCCGATGGAGGCTGCACTATCGTTCGCTGATCCGGGAGGGGGCGACCAGTCGGCGGGTGGGGGACCGCCCTCGTGCGGCCGCACCTCACGTTGCCTTGACGCATCGGGACGTGGCGCAGCCGCTCATACGATCTGCAGGTCCTTCGGGGTCGCCTGGGGGAACACCGCCTGCAGCCGGGTCTGGTCCAGGCCGTAGATGCGCTGGAACAGGCCGCCGAGCATGGCGCGGTAGTCGGTGAGCACCGGATAGTCGCGGTTCTCGTTCAGCGTTTCGGGCGCGATCTTCACCTGGTCGCCGGCCAGCCGGCCGCCCTTGATGGCGCCGCCCATCACCCAATAGACGCTGCCGTGGCCGTGGTCGGTGCCCTTGTCGCCGTTCTCGTGGAAGGTGCGGCCGAACTCGGAGACCACCACCACCACCGTGTCGTTCCAGGCCGCCGGCCCGATCTCGTCGATGAAGCCGGCCAGGCCCCCGCCCAACTCCTGCAGCCGGTTGCCGAGATAGCCGTCGGTCGAGCCCTGGTTGACGTGGGTGTCCCAGCCGCCGACGTCGACGAAGGCGAGGTTGTAGTTCGACTGCATCAGCCGGCCGATGCGCCGGGCGGCGAGCTGGAAGCCCTTGGGCGAGACCGCCCCGCGGCTGGCCGCCGACATCTCCGCCGACAGCGCCTGGGAGACCTCCTGGCGCATCTGGAAGCCTTCGGCGACCGACCTGGCCAGGGGATGGCCCTGGTACATCTGCATGATCAGCTTGGCCTGGCGCTCGTCGACGCCGCTCTCGTCGAGCCCGGCGACGGAGACATTGGGCACCGGCTGGCGGCCGCGGAAGCTGAGCGGTATGTCGGCGGTGAAGGCGATCGGCTGGGCCTGGCCGGTCAGCTGGGCATAGAGCCGGCTCATGAATCCCGAGCGGTAGTCGCGCGAGCCGTGCACCGGCTGGCCGAGCTCGATGGTGTCCTGGGTCTCGAAGTGGCTGCGGGTGAGATCGTCTCCGGCGCCGGCGAAGGGCACGAAGGCCAGCTGGCCCTTGCGCCAGAGCGGATAGAGGGTGTCCTTCAGCGCCGGGTGCAGTCCGTATTCTGCGTCCAGCGGCAGGGCGGCATTGGGGTCGTTGGGGTCGGGCTTGATGATGTGGATATTCGGCCGCGCCTGGTAATAGAAGTCGGTTCCGACCGGGATCACCACATTGGCGGCGTCATAGGCGCCGCGCAGGAACACCACCAGCACGCGGGTGGAGGCCTGGGGCGCGGCCCAGGCGCGGCCGGCGATGACGGCCGGCGCGGCGGCCGCCGATAGTTTCAAGACATCGCGGCGAAGCATCTGACTCACCTGCGCATGAACTCTGGAGAGGACAGGAAGAGGGCGTTCCACTCCTGGGGCGTGCCGGCCTGGCCGAGCGCGGCGCGGGTGGGCGCGCCGAGATCGCCGCCGAAGCTGACTTTCTCCAGCCGGGCCTGGATCTGCGGCTGTTCGCCGGGGCCCTCGGGATGGCGGTTGGGGGGAACGAAGAAGGCGGGCTGGGGCGAGGCCATCTCTCGGGCGTCCTCGAAGCGCGCGGCCAGTTGGCCGGGCCCGTTCCAGGCGGTGGAGACCAGCGGATAGCCGTCCGGCGTCTCGTGGTCGTAGGGGCCTTCCGACAGCCGGCCCAGCCATCGGATCATCGGATTGACGTTGATGATGGTCCGGTCGCCGTACTCCAGGCGCACGGCCGAGACGACATAGTGCATCGGGTCCTTGAACTGGGTCCCCAGCGAGGCGTCGAACTCGCGCGAGTCGAACATGGTCTTCAGCACCTTGGCGATGTCGCCGTCGGTTCGCCGGAAGGTCTGGGCCATGCGGTCGACCAGCGCCGGCGGCGGACTGTCGCTGACGAAATAGTTGGCCAGTTGCAGCGAGATGTGACGCGCGGTGGCCGGCTGGCGGCTCAGGATGTCGAGCGCCTGCTCGATCTCGCCGAAGCCCGA
>DATCFQ010000278.1:0-9377 GCA_036509495.1 Caulobacteraceae bacterium | reverse complement strand
GCCGAGCCGGTGATCAGCTCGCTCTGGTCGTACCAGGGCGAGGCCTGCATGTCGGTCGGGCCCTGGGCGCGCGCCTTGGCCATGGCCTTGCCGGCGTCATGGACGATCTGCACGGTATTGCCGCCGCGCTGCTGGTAGACTTGGACCAGCACCGCGTCGTGGCCGTCGGCGGTGACGCGGTTCCACTGCGGCGCGCCCTCGGCGCGAACCTCGGCCACGTCGCGGACGCGGATCACCGCGCCGTTCGAGCTCTTGACCACAACCTCGCCGATCTGCAGCGGATCGACGAGGCGCGCATCGGCGAACACCAGGAACAGCTTGCCATGGTCCTGCAGGCGGCCGGTGGACTGGAACAGGTTGGAGCCGGCCAGGGCCTGGCCGAGGTCCGACAGGGCCAGCCCATAGGCCGCCAACCGCGCCGGATCGGCCTCGACCCGGTACTCGCCGACCTGGCCGCCGATCGAGTCCACCTTGGCGACGCCGTTGATGGTCGAGAGCATCGGCGCCAGCACCCGGTCGGCGTAGCGGCGCAGCTCCACCGGGGTCGCGGTGGGCGAGGTCAGGCTGTAGGCCACCACCGGAAACACCGTCGGGTCCATCAGCCGGGTGTCGAAGGTCACCCCCAGCGGCAGGTCGGGCGCCGCCTGGGTCAGGGCCGACTGCACCCGCTGCAGGGCCAGGTTCATGTCGGAGCCCCAGCCGAAGTTGATCGACAGCTCCGCCTCGCCCCGGCTGGTGGTCGAGCGAAGGTCGCGGATGCCGGGAACGGCGCGCACCGCCTGCTCCACAGGCCGGGTGACCACCGCCTCCATCTGGTCGACCGGCCTGTCGCCGGCGTCGACGGTGATGGCGATGCGTGGGAACAGCACGTTGGGGAACAGCGCGACGGGCATGGCGAAGGCCGCGATCACCCCGCCCGCGATCAGCATGCACAGCAGGGTCAGCAGCGAGCGCCGCCGGCGCGCGACGAAATTGGCCAGGCTCATGGGGCCGTCCGAACGCCCATGCCGTCCTGAAGCTCATAGGCGCCCTGGACCGCGATCATGGCCCCGTCCGCGATCGGCCCGGAGATCTCGATGTCGACGCCGTGCTCGGCGCCGACCTTGACGAACACGCGATGGGCCTTGGCGCCGACGATGGTGAAGATGTGGGCGCCGGTCTCGTCGAAGATCACCGCCGCGCGGGGGACCACCAGGCCCGGGTGGGTCCCGGTGACGATGTCGGCCTGCACCGCCTCGCCGACAGGAAAGGCCCCGGCGGGGACGGCCGCCACCGCCTGGATCGCCCGGGTGGTCGAATCGGCGAGACGGCCGACGGAGCCCAGTCGCAGGGCCAGGGGCGCGCCCCCGAAGGCCGAGCTGACGGTAGCCGCGTCGCCGGCCGCCACCACGCCGCCGACCCCTGGCTGCACGTTCAGGGAGGCCACCAGCGAGCCGGAGCGGGCCAGGGTGAGCAGAGGCGCGTCCTGGGCCACCCGGTCGCCGGTCTTGACCGTCACCGAGGTGACCACGGCCGCGGAGGGCGCCGCCAGGGTCTGAAACGTGTGCGAGGCGCCCTCGGCCTGCTGCGCCGCCAGGGTGGCGCGCGCGTCGGCGAGGGTCTTCTGGGCGATGCCGACCTGGTCGTTGGTGGCCAGATGCTCGCCCGCAAGGCGCTGCAGGCGCGCCAGGTCGGTCTCGGCGAAGATCACCGCGTCGGTGGCCTGGCGATAGCTCTGCTGGGTGGCCGGGGCGTTGGCGATGCGCAGCAGCGGCTGGCCGGCGCGGACCTGCTGGCCCATGCCCGCCAGGAGGCCGGTGATCACCGCCGCCCTGGGCGCCGAGAGGGTGACGACCGCATCGGCCGCGGGCTGGATCACGCCATAGGCGCGCACGACCGTGGCGAGGGTCTCGGCGCGGACCGTCGCCGTGGTCACCGCGGCGGTGGGCTGGGTCTCCGCGTCGGCGGCATCGCCGCCGGCCTGCTTGTGCAGCAGCACGAACAGCAGCACCGCCACCACGGCCACCCCCGCCGCGGCCCAGGCCCAGATCGGTATGCGCCTCATGAGGTCCTCAGATCCGCCGGGGGCAGGAACAGGGCCTGCTCCAGCGCCGCCTCGGCCTGCAGCGCCGCCAGCCGCTTGTCCTCGAGGTCGGCGCGCCGCGAGAGGGCGTTCTGCACCAGGGCCAGGTAGGCCCCGCTGTCGATGTCGCCGCGCGTGTAGGCCGCCGTGGCCTGGTCGGCGAGCGCTTCCAGCTGCGGAACCGAGACCTCCAGGCCGCGCACGCTGCGCTGGGCCGAAGCGAGCTCGGCCTCGGCGTTGGCGATCTCCGCCTCGGTGGCGTCGAGGCGCGCCTGGTATTCCTCGTGCAGCTGCTCGCGCGTGGCCTTCTCGATCGCCACATGGCCGCGGTTTCCGTTGAAGATCGGCAGGGCGAAGCTCGCCGCCCCGCCGTTGGACAAGATATCCGAGTTGTCGCGGGCGTGGTTGCCCTGGACGTTCAAAAGCGGGAACTGCGACAGGATGGCCTGGCGCAGCTTGGCGTCGCCCGCAGCATAGCCGGCCTTCAGGGCCAGGAGGTCGGGCCGGCGATCGGCGACCTGGCGGGCCGCGTCGGCCAATGCAGCCGGATCGTAGCCGGCCGGGGTTGGGCCCGGAACCAGCGGGACGACGACTTCGGGCGCGAGGTCGAGCAGGGCGCCGAGGTCGCGGCGCGCCTTGGCGGCGTCGTGCTCGGCGGTGGTGAGCTGGGCCTGGGCGTCCATCTCGACGGCGAGGTCGGCGCTGACGGTGGCGCCGGAGATGTCGCCGCGCGCCATGGCGGCGCGGGTCTGGCCATAGCGGCTGCGCGCCTGGTCGCGCACGCGCCCGAGCACCCCCGCGCGGGCTTCGTCGGCCATGGCGGTCCAGGCCAGCTGACGCGCCTGCTGGGCCGTCTGCCATTCGGCCCAGAGCAGGTCGAGATCGGCCTGGCGGGCCGTCCCCTTGGCGGCGGCCACGCCGGCCGAGCGCGTCAGCAGCGCCTGGATGTCGAGCGAGCCGGCGATCGCGTAGGCGACGCTGGCCCCGGCCGTGGCGGGGAAGTCGGCGCTGAGCGTGATCTGCGGGTCCGGCAACAGGCCGGCGTTGAACACCTGCGCCCGGTTGACGTCGGCGGCGGCGCGCTTGGCCCTCAGCTCGGGGCTGTTCAGCACGGCCAGGACGGCGATCTCGTCGGGATCGAAGCCGTCGCGGGCGTCGATCACGATGGTCTTCAGCGGCTGCAGGCGCAGTCTGGCGGCGTCGACCTGGAGGTCGGCGAGCGAGGCGAGCGAGGACGGGCCGGTGGCCAGCGGCCGGGGCCCCGCGGTGGCGCAGGCGGCGAGGGCGGCCGTCAGGGCCAGGGCGGCGCCGCGGCGGGCGCTTCGGGCGGGGGTCATCGGCAAGGTCGGCGATCGCAACTCATCGGCGGCCTGCAGCCTCCAGCAAACGTCATCTAACCGTCCACGGGTGACGGAGAGCTGTCCGCCACATTGGGAATCCCCAATGTTGGCCTTGGCCGCAGCCGGAAGGCGATGCGCACCTCGAGGCCCGGGCCGGCGTCGGCGAGGCTCACGCCCGCCTCGTGCAGCCGCGCGACGGCGGCGACCAGGGCCAGCCCGAGCCCGCTACCCGGCGTCGAACGGCTGCGCTCCAGCCGATAGAAGCGGTCGAAGATGTAGCCGCGCTCGGCTTCGGGCACGCCCGGTCCATTGTCGCGGACCGACACCACGGCGTCGGCCCCGGCCGGAGCGGCCCCCACCACGATGCGGGCGCGGGGCCCCGCGTGGCGCAGCGCGTTCTCCACCAGATTGGCGAACATCTGGGTCAGCAGTTCGTGGTCGCCGTCGATCACCAGCTCGCCCGCCGCTTCCAGCACCAGGCTCTGGCCGGCGTCCTCGGCGGACGGGGCGAAGGCCTCGACCACGGTGCGCGCGATGGCGGTCAGCTCGACCGGCCGGAAGGCGGCGCGCCGCGCGCCGCCCTCGATCTGGGCGATGCGCAGCAGGGCCGCGAAGGTGTCGAGGATGGCGTCGACGTCGTTCAGGGCTCCCTCGACGGCCTCGGCGCGGGCCTCCGAGGAGATCAGGGTGCGGGTGGCCTCCAGTCGTTGGCGAAGACGCGTGAGCGGGGTGCGCAGGTCGTGGGCGATGTCGCTGGACACCTGGCGCAGGCTCTCCATCAGGGCCCCGATGCGATCGAGCATGCGGTTGAAGGTCACCGACAGCCGGTCGAGGTCGTCGTCGGAGCCTCGCACCGGGATGCGGCGGGCAAGGTCGCCGTCGATGATCGCCTCGGCCGCCCCGGTCATGGCCGCCAGCCGCCGATGGAGGTTGTAGCTCAGGCCATAGCCGCCGGCGATGCCGAGGACGACAACCGCCGCGAAGGCCCAGCCGAAGCCTTCGAGCACGGCTTTCAGCAGAGCCTCGGCCCTCTCGTCGTCGTCGCCGACCACCAGCCGGTAGCCCTCGGGCAGGGTGACGGTGAGCACCCGCATGGATTCGCGTTCGCCGTCGGGCTGGCGGGTGCTCTGCTCCGACCAGCCGAGCGGGCTGCGTATCACGGCGAGGCGCCCGGCCACCGGCCGTCCGGCCGAGGTCTGCAGTCCGTAGTCGAGGGCCCCGGGCGTGCGGTCGCGCTCGCGCACGGCCTGGACCACGCCGGTCAGGCCCTCCTGTCGGAACTCCTGGCCCAGCGCCAGGGCTTCGGCGTTGATGCGCGAGTCGAACTGCTGCTTCAGGGTGGAGCGGGTGGTCAGCAGGGTGATGGCGCAGAGCATCACCACCGAGACGGCGAAGGCGCCGGTGTAGATCGCCGCCAGCCTCAGGCTGATGGATCTGAACACCCCCGGTCCCGGCTCAGTCCGGCCCGCGCAGGCAGTAGCCGGCGCCGCGCACGGTGTGGATCAGCTCCTCGCTGCGGCCGCGGTCGATCTTGCCGCGGAGGCGGCTCATGTGGGTCTCCACGATGTTGGTCTTGGGGTCGAAATGGAAGTCCCAGACGCTCTCCAGCATCATGGTGCGGGTGACCACCCGTCCGGCATGGCGCATCATGTATTCGAGCAGCTGGAACTCGCGCGGCTGCAGCTCGATTCGCTGGCCGCCGCGGCTCACCTGCCGCTTCATCAGGTCCAGCTTCAGGTCGGCCACCTGCAGGGTGGTTTGCACCTCCTGGGTCGGCGGGCGCCGCGCCAGGGCGTTGATGCGGGCGAGCAGCTCGGCGAAGGCGAAGGGCTTGACCAGGTAGTCGTCGCCGCCGGCTTCCAGGCCCTCGACCCGGTCGTCGATGCCGCCCAGGGCGGTCAGCAGCAGCACCGGGGTCTTCACCCCGGACGCGCGGATCGTGCGCAGGATCGCCAGGCCGTCCATCTGGGGCAGCATGCGGTCCAGCACGATGACGTCATAGGGCTCGCCGGCGGCGAGCAGGAGTCCCCCGCGGCCGCCGGCGGCGTGATCGACGGTGTGGCCGGCCTCCGAAAGCGCCTTCTTGAGATAGGCGGCGCCTTCGGCGTCGTCCTCGACGAGCAACAGCTTCATGGTGCCAATGTGCCGCAAGCGGCGCGCGCCCGCGACTCCTGCCGAGTCAGGGCGTCAGTCCGGATGGGCGCCCTCCCTGCCGTTCTCCAGCACCTTGCCGGTGCGGGCGTCGACTCCGACCTCGTAGGTGTGGGCGCCGCTCCTGACGTCGAAGGAGTAGCGCAGGCCGCTGCCGCCGCCTTCGGTCTCCAGCTCTTCGTCGGTGATGGTCCCGGACCGGGCCCCGAGCGCCGTGCGCCTGGCCTGGGCCAGGGTGACCTTGGCCTTGGACGCCAGCTGGTGGCCGGAGAAGGCCGGCGAGGTCTCGCTGGCCGGCAAGGACTTCGCGGCGGCGGCGCCGGAGGCGAGGCCGAGGGCGGCGAGGGATGCGAGGGTGATGATGGCTTGACGCTTCATGTGGAACTCCGGAATGCCCCCTGGGCCATCTCCTAGCCGACCTCGGGTGGAGCGGCGTTGGATGGCGGCATACAAATCGCCAATGTGTGGACGCGGGAGAGGCTGATGGCCGAAGTGGTGGTGGCGCACGGCGCCTGGTCGGCCGGCTGGGCCTGGAAGAAGATGCGGCCCCTGATGGCCGCGCGGGGCCACGCGCTATGGACGCCGACCTATACGGGCCTCGGCGAGCGCGCCCACCTGGCGCGGCCGGACACAGGTCTCGACACCCAGATCACCGACGTGCTGGGGGTGCTCGAGATGGAGGACCTGAACGACGTGGTCCTGATCGGCCACAGCTATGGCGGCATGGTCGCCACCGGCGTCGCCGACCGGGCGCCGCATCGCCTCCAGAGGGTGATCTATCTGGACGCCTTCGTCCCCGAAGACGGCGACAGCCTGGCCTCGCTGGCCGGCCAGGACCCCGCCGCCATGCGCGCCGCCGCCGAAGACGGCTGGCGCTCCCCCTTCCGCCCCATGCCCCCCGACACCCCAGAGCCCGACCGCGCCTGGGCCATGGCCCGCCGCATGGCCCATCCGGTGGAGTGCTTCATCCAACCCCTGCGCCTCACCGGCGCCGGCGCCCGCCTGCCCCGGCACTACATCTACGCCCTGAAGACCGACACGCGAGACACCTTCGGCCGCTTCCATCAGCGGGCCAGGACCGCCCCCGGCTGGACCGCGCACGAGATCGACTCCAGCCACAATCCGCACATCACTGTTCCGGAGACGTTGGCGGCGCTGCTGGACGGGATCATCCAGGGCGGCGACCAGGGAGGCCCGCGCTGACGCCCCGGCCGATGTTCCGCCCCACCGGCCTCGGCGTCGTTGGCCAGGGCCTGCACCGCAGCGGGTGGCCCTATGTCATGCAGGCGCTGGCGCCCTGGATGTCGGACGAGGCGCCGGTTCTGCTCGACGACAACGTCGAGCGGACCTTCTTCCTGGGCGGAAAGTCGGGAATCGTCCACCGCACGCCCTGGATTGGCATCTGCCACCATCCGGTGAAGGCCCCCCAGCGCTGGATTCTGGGTCTGGAGCGCCTTGGCGAGCGGCGGGCCTGGCGGGAGAGCCTGCCGCACCTGAAGCTGGTGATCGTCCTCGCCGAACACGCCGCTCCCAAGCTTCGCGAAATGTGGGGCGTCCCCTGCCTGGCGCTCCGCCACCCGACGGAGGCGCCGGCGCTCGAGTGGTCGCCGGAAGCCTTTCGCAGCAACCCCTCCAGGAAGCTGGTCCAGGTCGGCTTCCATCTGCGCAATCCTCGCGCGATCTTCCAGGTTCGGGCGCCGGCTTGGCTGGAAAAGGCGCGCCTGGTTCCAGGCGACCAGTGGAACGCGGGCGAGATGACCCAGCGTTGGCGCCAGGTCTTCGCCGACCGGCCCGACGTCGGCGAGGTGACCGAGATCGAGCGACTGGACGCGGACGCCTACGACCGTCTGCTTGCGGAGAACGTGGTGTTCATGGAGCTGCTGCGGGCGATGGCCAACAACACCATCGTCGAGTGCATCGCCCGCTCGACGCCGATCGTGGTCAATCGCATGCCCGGCCCGGAGTTCTACCTGGGGCGGGATTATCCGCTGTTCTACGACGACATCGGCGAAGTGGAGGCCCTGCTGACCCCCGAGCGGATCCTCGAGGCTCACGCGTACCTGAAGCGGTTGCCCAAGCACTGGCTCAGCGGCGAGGCCTTCGCCACCGCCCTCGCCCTGGCCTGCCGCAAGACCGTCCCGGAGTTATGGACCGAGACCTGACGGCGCGGACCCCTACTCTCCGCTCATCCGGGCGAAAGCCGGGAGGAGCGGTGGAAAATTTGACGGCCCACTTGGACTCAATTCGCCTAGGGCGTCCTGGACAAATCGCGTAAAATACGTATTTTACGTCACGGAGGCCCGCAGATGTTGCAAGTCCCAGCCAGCGAGTTTGCGCGAAACTTCGGGCGTTACCGCGAAGCGGCCCAGCGCGAGCCGGTGGCGGTGACCAACCATGACCGGGTGACGGGCGTGCTCGTGTCCCCTCAGGACTTCGACGAGTATCAACGGCTGAAACGCCTGGCGACCCGGGCGCTGTTCGTCGAGGACCTTTCCAACGACGCCGTGGCGGCGATCGAAGCCGCCCGGATGGACGATCGCCACGCCGAACTCGATCGGCTGATGGACGACTGATCCATGGCGCTGCCGGCGCCCGAGCCGGGCCTCGTCATCTCGTTCAACTACCTCTGGCGGCGCGAGAGCGAAGAGGGGCGCGAGCACGGCCGCTACCCGCGCCCCTGCGCCATAGTGATCGCGCTCCGGACAGAAGCCGACGGCCCCCTCATCGTCACCGTCGTTCCGATCACCACGAAAGAGCCGGTCGCCGGCCAGGCCGCCGTCGCAATCCCGCTGGCGGTCAAACGCCATCTTGGACTGGATGTAGACAGACCATCCTGGGCCATCGTTGACGAAGTGAACGAGTTCGCCTGGCCGGGATTCGACCTGGAGCCCAATGCCGATGGCCAGGTCGCCTATGGCTTCATTCCCCCCAGGCTCTACGACCAGGTCCGCACGAAGCTGCTCGAGACAGTCCGGGCGAGGCGGCTGGGACGGGTGTTGCGATAGGGGCGCCGCGCCCCTTTATTGCTTGCGGAATGCGCTTGCAATCTTGCGCTCCCCTCCTAATATACTTGCGTGAACAGCAAGCATCGAAAGACGCTGCAGGCGGTGTTCCGGGACCCGGTGTCGGGGACCGTCGCCTGGGACGACATCGAAGGTCTGTTGCTCGCCGCCGGTTGCCGGATCGTCGAGGGCTCGGGTTCGCGCGTGCGCTTCGTCAAAGGCGCAGAGGTCGAGAACTTCCACCGTCCGCATCCAGACAAGGAGGCCAAGCGCTATCAGGTGCGCGCCGCCCGCGAATTCCTGATGCGCATCGGAGTGACGCCATGAACACGATGAGCTTTCGCGGCTATTCGGCCACGATCCAATATGACGACGAGGACGGCCTGTTCTTCGGGCGCCTCGCCGGCATCCGCGACGGCGTCGGCTTTCACGGCGAGACGGTGGAGGAGTTGCGGCGGGCCTTCCATGAAGCCGTCGACGACTACCTCGCCACCTGCGCCAAGATCGGCAAGGCGCCCCAGAAACCCTATTCCGGCCAGCTCATGGTCCGCGTCGATCCCCAGGTGCACGCCGACGCCGCCCTGGCGGCGGAGCTGTCGGGCAAGAGCCTGGCGAAATGGACCGAGGAAAAGCTGCGGGACGCCGCGGCGCAGGAGAGGCGGCCGGGATAGTTCCGGCTGGCCTAAGCGCGGCCGCGGCCGCCAGCGAAGTTTTTTCCACCACCAAGTTCACCAAGTCCACCAAGGAAGCCGAGACCGTTCGCGCGAAGCGCGCTTGCATCCGCGCCCAGTCGGCCTGCCGGCCGCTCTCGGCGCCGGCCCC
>DATCFQ010000277.1:0-2071 GCA_036509495.1 Caulobacteraceae bacterium | reverse complement strand
TCTGGACGTAAAGGGCCCGATCTACGCCTTCGAGCTCTGGGTCGAGGCGATCCCCGAACCCAAGCGCAAGGGCGCCAAGACCCGCCCGCGCTTCGATGTCTCCAGCCTGATGCCGCTCTCCCGCGACTTCGCCTTCGTCGTCGAGGCCAGGACCGCCGCCGGCGACCTGGTCCGCGCGGTGCTGGGCGCGGACAAGGCGCTGATCGCCGGCGCGCGGGTGTTCGACGTCTACCAGGGCGCGGGCGTTCCCGAGGGTTCCAAGTCGGTGGCTATCGAGGTGCAGATCCAGCCCCGCGAGAAGACCCTGACCGACGCCGAGATCGAGCAGCTCTCCGGCCGCATCATCGCGGCGGCCGAGAAGGCCTGCGGCGCGAAGCTGCGGAGCTGACCCCGCGATCCGATTATGGCGCGCCTACCGCCGCCGCCACGCTCTTGAACCCATCGGCCCTCAGCCGCGCCGCCAGGTCGCGCTTGATCGCCTGGATCAGTCCGGGCCCCGACAGGGCCAGCAGGCTGTAGATCTGCACCGCCGCGGCGCCGGCCCTGATCTTGGCGTAGGCATCCGCGCCCGAGCCGACGCCGCCGGCGCCGATCAGCCGGACCGGCGTCCCGCGCGTGCGCTCGAAGAACCGCTTCAGCACCTCGGTCGACAGGGCGAACAGCGGCGCGCCGGAGAGGCCGCCCGCCTCCGATTTCAGCGGCGAGCGCAGGCTCTCCGGCCGCGACAGGGTGGTGTTGCCGACGATGATCGCCTCGACGCCATGCGCCGCGACCGAGGCGCAGATGTCGTCGATCTCGGGATCGGCGAGATCGGGGGCGACCTTCAGGAAGATCGGCTTGGGTAGCCGGTCGCTGGCCACCTCACGCCGGGTCTCCGCCACGCGGCCCAGCAGCTCGTCCAGCGCCGCCCGCGCCTGCAGCGTCCTGAGCCCCGGCGTATTGGGCGAGGAGACGTTGACGGTGAAATAGTCGGCCAGCGGCCACAGCCGCTTCAGCCCCGCCACATAGTCGCCGATGCGGTCGGCGGTGTCCTTGTTGGCCCCGATATTGGCCCCGACCACGCCGGGGGACGGCCGCCGCGCCAGATTGGCCGCGAAGGTTTCCAGCCCCTCGCTGTTGAAGCCGTAGCGGTTGATCACCGCCCGGTCGGGCTCCAGCCGGAACACCCGCGGCCTGGGGTTGCCGGGCTGGGACAAGGGCGTGACCGTGCCGCATTCGACGAAGCCGAAGCCGGCCCTCAGCATGCCGCGATGCGCCTCGGCATGCTTGTCGAAGCCGGCGGCCAGGCCCACCGGATTGGCCAGGGTCAGGCCGGCGAGTTCGGTCGCCAGAATGGGATCGTCGGGCTGCGATTGGCGAGGGCCGAAGCCGGCCTTCAGCGCCTTGATGCTGAGCGCGTGGGCGGTCTCGGCGTCCAGCCGCCGGAGGGCCAACAGACCCAGGGCGTCGATCAGACTCACTTGGGGGCCTGGATCGGCTCGGCCGAGACGGCCAGGGCGGTGGGCAGGGGGCCATGGAGGTGCGGGAACAGCGCCCCGCCGCGCGAGGGCTCCCATTTCAGCTCCGAGCCCAGGGCCTCGGCCCGGGCCGCCACCAGCACGAGGTCCGTCTGGCCCGCGAAATGCCGGGCGAGGGTCTCGCCGACCTGATCGGCAGCGGAGAAGTGGATGAAGCCGTCCTGGATATCGACCGCCGAGCCCAGGAAGACCCCGGCCGTGCAGGCCGCCTCCCACTCCGCGCGGGGCAGGATCTTGTAGATCAGGCTCATCGCAGGTCCTTGGCCATCAGCGCCTGCTCGAGCGTGGCGGCGCCGTCGGGCCCGATGGCGAAGACCGCGCACGAGCCGGTCGGGAAACGGTCCAAGGGCCGCTGGGCCGTCCGGCCGCCCCCGGCCTGCAGCGCCAGGTGCAGGGCGTACTGATGGATGCCGGGATTGTGGCCGACCAGCATGATCGCCTGCGCCCGTTCGGCGGCGTCGGCGACCGAGGCCGAGAGGGTGGCGGCCGAGGCGGCATAGAGTCCGCGGCGCTGCTCCACCGCGATGTCGGCGGGAAAGGCGGCGGCAGCCGCC
>DATCFQ010000276.1:0-11492 GCA_036509495.1 Caulobacteraceae bacterium | reverse complement strand
GGGCGCTTCCCAGGCAGCGAGGCGGCCCTGCTGGAGCTGCCGGGGGTCGGCGCCTACACTGCTGCCGCGGTCGCGGCCATCGCCTTCGACGCCGCCGCCAATGTCGTCGATGGCAATGTCGAGCGGGTGATCGCCCGTCTGCACGCCGTCCTGACCCCGCTGCCGGCGGCCAAGCCGGAGCTGAAGGCTCTGGCGGCCGAGCTGGTCGCCGCCGAGCGGCCCGGCGACTGGGCCCAGGCGCTGATGGATCTGGGGGCGGTGATCTGCCGACCCAAGGCGCCGCTGTGCGACCGCTGCCCGATCGACTTCGCCTGCGTCGCCCTGGCCCAGGGCGACCCCGAGACCTATCCGCGCAAGGCCGCCAAGGCCGAACGGCCGAGACGCCATGGCGCCGCCTTCGTCCTGACCCATGCCGGGCGCGTCGCGCTGGAGCGCCGGCCGCCAAAGGGCCTGCTCGGCGGCATGCTGGGCCTGCCCACCACCGACTGGCGCGCCTCGAAATCCACGCCCGCCGAGATCCGCGCCGCCGCCCCGGCCGGGGGCGACTGGCGCCAGCTTGGCCCGGTCGAGCACGTCTTCACCCACTTCGCCCTGACGCTGCAGGTCTGGCGGGCCGAGGCCGCATCCGCCGATCCTCGGCTGGAGTGGCTCCCGATCGAAGCGGCCGGCCAGGCGCTGCCGAGCGTCTTCCTGAAGGCGCTGAGAGCGGGGCTGGAGACGCTGCTTTAGATGCGCCCGCCAATCGACAGGCCTGATGCGCGTCGTGCCAATGTGTGCGGGCGAGTGACCAATCAACGAGGCCATCGATCCCGAGAGCCAATCACCGAACGATCCGATTTTGACTCGTATCTTCCGCTGGGAACGTCCGCTATTCGGCGCGCTCTAGGCCTGCATGCATTGTGGCTGAGACGGAGGCTTCGAGCCTATGAACGTGTCATGTCGTGTGCTGGCGTCGACGGTTCTGGATAGAGCAGTCCTTCGGGAGTCCGCTCGACTTCGAGAGTGAGGACGGCCGGCTTTACGTCGTGCAGAGCCAGTATGTGAAAGACGGCTGCACCGTCTGCGAGCAAGTAGTCGGCAATGATCCGCCGATGGCATCGCCACCAGAGGATTTCCGCACACATGATCGCGCAGGTGTGGTCGCGTCCCTGGCAGACCAACTCGGCGAGCCCGTCTTTGAACGGCGGCGTAAGCGCGTAGTCCGCGTAGTTCCGGAAACTCTTGTTCCGCCAGAGGGTGTTGGGCGAAGTCTTGAGCCTGGGCGAACGCCCACGTAATCCACCCAGGGCCGCAATGTGGCGATAGCCGATCTGCCGCTCCGCAAGAGCCTCGGGAAGGACGTCGCTGTTGAACTGAGGATTGGCGCGAGAGCGGGGCATCTTGCGGACATCGACGATCATGTCGGCTCCGGCCGCCTGAAGGAGATCGGCGACATCTTCGACAGACCGGGTGGAATGGCCGATCGTGAAGAATGGCCGGGTCTCGCTCGCGTCGTCGCCCCACATGTCGAATTTCCCGCGCGCTGTGTCGTCGCTGATCGCGTCCGATCGTGTGGCGTCGGTGCGCCCGCCAATGCCTGGATGACGTTTACAGATCGTCAGATCGGCATTCGATAGCCGTAGAACTCATGGTCCTCGTTATAGCCTCCCTGGCCGGCGCCCAGGTGGGCGAAGTCCGCGACGAACTCGATAGCGGCGATCCACTTCACCATCTTGAAGCCGAGCTGGTTCTCGCAGCGCAGTCTGAGTGGTGCGCCGTGGATGATCCCCAACGGAGCGTCGTTCATGTCGTAGGCGAGAATGGTGAGCCGGTGACCCATATCGAAGAGTTCGTGGACATCATAATAGCGGCCGCCATCGCCGCCGTCGGCAAGGGAATAGAATACCGCGAAGCGGGCTTCTGGCGCGGGGCGCACAAGATCGAGGATGTGGCGCATGGGGACGCCGCCCCATTTGGCGACGCCAGACCAACCCTGAATGCAGAAGTGGGTGGTGATCTGGTCCTGCTTGGGCATGGCCCTCAGGTCGGCCAGGGTAAACTCTTGCGGCGCCTCGACCAGCCCGCTGATGCGAAGCTTGTAGCTGGCGAAATCATCGGCGACCAAGCCCTCGAATTCCTCCGAGCTTGGCATGGCGCCGTTCGGCCAGAAATAGGGGGAAATGTCTTTGGTGGTGAGCTCTGAACGGGGGTCCCACCACTCCGACAGCGCCTTGAGCCAGCCGATCATGAATTTCCCGGTGTGCTGGACGCGCCGCGCGTACCGGATCGTCAACGGCGATGCGACCAACCAAGCCGCGATCAGGATGGCCATTGCGAGGAGGAACAGCGGAAATCCGGCCCAGGAGCTGTTCTCCACGCCGGCGAACATGTGGTTCGTGTTCTCGCGGATGCCGGTGACGAACACCATGATCCCGTGGGCCAGGATGAAGAACACGAACCAGGAGAAGGAGATGAAGTGGACCGACCGCATGGCCTGGCGGTTGAACACACGCCCGAACCAGCCAAGCGCGTTCGAGATCGCCGGGCTCTGCATCAGGCCGGTGACGATCGACACCGGCGCGGCGATGAAGACGGTCGTGAAATAGCTGAGCTGCTGCAGGCCGTTGTACCGGGTCCAGCTATGATCGACCGGAAAGTTCAGGGACGCATATTGGATCGCGGTGGACAGCGCCGCCGGAAACACGCCCCAGGTCACGGGCACCAGCCGCCGCCACTGGTCGGTCGAGAAGATCAGGGCGTAGAACACCACCCCGTTGATCACCCAGAGAAAATTGACGGAGAAGTGCCACCACCGAGCGAGGCCAATGGAATGGCGAATACCTGGAATCCCCAGCCATGAAGGGATGGTTACGGAGTCGTCCTTCGCCGTCCAAATCCGCCCCTTGGGGACAGGCTTCTGAAAACGGAACCAGTCGCTTCCAGGCGTGCAATCCCGCTTCCAATAGAGTCTCGGGTGATCGGCGAGAATCTGCATGCCGGCCCGAATGATGAACAGCATGAAGACCATGTTTGCGAAGTGCTGGAGTTGCAGCCACCAGGGAAAGCCCGAGTCGATCGACGGGGCGCTCTGGGCGATGCCTGGGTGCTGCCGGATGAACATCTGCACGGCGGGAAGTTCACGCAGGCTCTGGGCGACGGCGATCAGGGTCATCAGCGCCGCGCCGCCGATCGGCAGCGCCCACAGGGTGCTGATCCAATGTCGGCCGATGCGCACGCGTGGCGCTATGCCCTTCTGCGGTGGCAACCAGTGGCTCAAGAGCAGCCGATCGTCCGCGGGCGTGAGGGCCGCCTCAAGTGGCTCCGTCGTAGCGGGCTTGTCGCTCATGGCTTTAGCCGGCTGAGCGCGGAGCCCAGGTGCATGGCGATGTGATCGGTCTTGCTGCTCTTGATCTCGTACTGCGGGGTTTCAGGGCTCGCGTGATGGGTATGGCCCTTGTAGTCGACGTCCCGGGTATGGACGCGGATGATGGTCCCGCTGACCCGGCCGGCCTCCGAGCTCCAGCTGACCCGATCGCCCACACTAAATGGCTTAGCCATGGGGATCTGCCCGAGGGTCTGAGGTCCACTCGTCGAGGCCGGCCGATCTGAAATGAGCGGCGCGCTCGGCGAGATCGATCATGTGAGCCGCTGCATGCGTTGTAAGCGGATGATGCGTAACGCCTGGCCTGGGCGAGATGTAGGTCGCCATTTCGCGGACCACCTCGACCTGCTGGTCAGAGCCCTCGGCAAGCAGAGCGATCACCAGATTCTCCAGCGCGATCACGCGAACCCGAAGCTGCACCAACTCGGCATTGGTCAGTTGCGGCTCCCGGTCGCGACCCGCTTCCTCCGCTGGTAAGCCGTCTTGAGGTCCGTGGCGGGTCGCGCCGCCATCGTTGTCCCACCTCGACAGCGCTTTCTCGCGCGACGTCGCACAGTCTGAGGCGCCGGCAATTCTATCAGGCATGAAGGCCCCATTCTGAACGCCAGGGGTTGAGGCCCAGATTGACGCTGGAACTCCCCGCTTACGGAACAGGCGACGCTGGCACACGTTCCCAACCTAGGGAGTCGGATTGCTAGGTATTTTCTGAGCGATCAGCTGCCCTCGCTAATATCCCGTCCAAGATCACCGGGGTGGCGGGGATCGCCAAGAACGGCGTTCGTTGGCTGGGATACGGCGCCGATGCTTGCTCTGCGCCCCACCCTCGGAGCCCCCTCCTGGTGCGGAGCCGACTCGGTGGCTCTCGGAGCGAAGCCGCAAGCGATTCCCACCCCTAATCTTCGAACACGATCCGGGGCGGCGGCTTCAGCACCCCCTCGCGGTCGAGCTGGGTCGCCACCGCTTCGGCGATGGCCAGGAAGGCCTGGGCGGCGGCGCTTTCCGGGTGTTCGGCGACGAACGGCCGGCCGGCGTCGCAGGCCTCGCGCAGGGCCACTTCGATGGGGATTTCGCCCAGGAACGGCGCGCGCAGCGTCTCGGCCACCTTCCTGGCGCCGCCACGACCGAAGATCTCGATCGGCCGGCCGCTGGAGGGGTCGGTGAAATAGGCCATGTTCTCGACCACGCCGAGAATCGGGATGTGGGTCTTCTCGAACATGGCGACCGCCCGGCGGGCGTCGATCAGCGCCACTTCCTGGGGGGTGGAGACCACCACCGCGCCCGAGAGGGCCACCCGCTGGGCCAGGGTCAGCTGGATGTCGCCGGTGCCGGGCGGCATGTCGACCACCAGGATGTCGAGCGGCTCGGCCTCGGTGCCCCAGGCGACGTCGTTCAGCATCTGGTTCAGGGCCGAGGAGGCCATCGGGCCCCGCCAGATCATCGGCGAGGCCTCGTCGACCAAAAGGCCGATCGACATCACCTTCAGGCCCCAGCCCTCGAGCGGCTTCAGCTTGCGCTCGGGCGTGACTCCGGGCTCGTCGTTCAAGCCGGTCATCCGCGGCACGGACGGACCGTAGACGTCCGCGTCCAGCAGGCCGACGCGGCGGCCCAGCATGGCCAGAGCGACGGCCAGGTTCACCGCCACCGTGGACTTGCCGACCCCTCCCTTGCCGCTGGCGACGGCGATGACATGAGCCACGTGGGCGGGCTTCAGCCCCGCCGGCGGCCGGACCTCGGGCGGGGCCCCCTGGGCCTTGGCTGCTGCCGAAACCTGGGTGTTGCGCCGCATGCGTACGGTCCCGGCCGGGACCGGCGGCTCGTGCGCATGCCCGGCATGGCCGGCGACGCGATCGGCGGTCAGCACCACCTGGGCGCGCTCGACCCCGGGCAAGGCCTTGAGCACCGCCTCGGCTTCGTCACGCACCGGGGCATAGAGCTGGGCGTCGGCCGGCTCGACCTCGAGCATGAATCCGGCCCGCCCGTCGCCAGCAATCAGGCCCTGGACCAGGCCGGCGTCCACCAGGCCCTGGCCGGACTTGGGGTCGCGGACAGCGTTGAGGGCCTTCAGGACGGCGCTTCGTTCGGCCGGCTCGCTCAAGCGATCTCCTCACTGGCGGCGATAAGCCCCCGCACCTCATGTAGGCTCTCGATGATGCGGACGCACAGCTCGTGCATCTCCTGGGTCGGCTCCAGCAGGTCGGGCACCATCACCGCCATCATGCCGGCGGCGTGGGCCGCGCGGACGCCGTTGTGGGAATCCTCCAGCGCCAGGCAGTGGCCGGGCTCGACGCCCAGCCGCTCCGCCGCGGTCAGGAATGGGTCGGGGAAGGGCTTGCTGCGGGTGTAGTCGCCGCCGGCGACCACCGTATCGAAGCGCTCTCGCAGGCCATGGCGGCCAAGGTGGCGCTCGACATCCTGATGCGGCGAGGAGGTGGCGATCGCCCGCGGCAGGCTGATGGAATCGAGAAAGTCGAGCAGCTCGACCACGCCCGCCTTCAGCGCCACGCCAAGCTCGCCCTGGGCGCGGAAGCGCCGGGTGCTCTCGGCCTGGAAGCCGGCCACGTCGAAGGCGGGGCCGAAATGCTCGGCCAGGATCGCGCCCGAGGCCGCGAAGCTTATCCCCACCTGCTTGATGAAGACGTCGTGAGGCAGCTCGTAGCCCATGCCGCGGGCGGCCAGGGTCATGGCCTCGCGCGAAACCGTCTCGGTGTCGACCAGCAGCCCGTCCATGTCGAAGACCACGGCGCGCACGGTGCGGGGCAGGTTCAATTTCTCTTCTCCCATCGGGAGAAGAAGGGGCCCGCGCCGCAGGCGTGGGAAGATGAGGGGGTCATGCGGAGAGGGATTATCCCCTCACCTTCCCGTCGCTCCGCGACGGGCCCCTTCCTCTCCCTATGGGAGAGGAGATTTTGCGGCGGCGTCATGTGACGAACTCGTCCTCGCCATAGCCCTGGAAGTGCAGCACGGCGGTGAGGTCGGCGCGGTCCACCCGCGCGGCCGCCCGTTCGGCCACCAGCGGCTTGGCGCGATAGGCGACGCCGAGGCCGGCGGCTTCGATCATGGCCAGGTCGTTGGCTCCGTCGCCGACCGCCAGCGCCTGGTCGGCCCCCACGCCCAGCCCTGCAGCCTCCTCGATCAGGGTCTGCAGCTTGGCCTCGCGGCCCAGGATGGGCTCGCCGACCTCGCCGGTGAGCGCCTCCCCCTCGACCTTCAGCCAATTGGCCTTGGCGGCGTGGAAGCCCGCCAGCTCGGCCACCTTGGCGGTGAAGAAGGTGAAGCCGCCGGAGACCAGCACGCAGCGCGCGCCGTGGGCGGCCATGGTGCGCACCAGGGTCCGGGCCCCGGGATTGAGCCGCACCCGCTCCTGGAAGCAGCGCTCCAGATCGGTCAGCGGCAAGCCCCGGATCATCGCCACCCGTTCGCGCAGCGCCGCCTCGAACTCCAGCTCGCCGCGCATGGCCCGCTCGGTGATCGCCGCCACCTGGGTCTTGACCCCGGCGAAGTCGGCCAGCTCGTCCAGGCATTCGCAGCCGATGATGGTGGAATCCATGTCGGCGACCAGCAGCCGCTTGCGCCGCCCCTCCCAGGGCTGGACGCAGATATCCAGCGGGAAGAAGCGCACCGCCGCCTCGACCAGGGGCCTCAGCCGCGGCAGGGCGTCATCGCCGGCCTCGATCCTGAGGTCCACCGCCCGCTCGCCCAGCACCTGGCGGCCGACCACCCGCAGGCCCTCGGCCTCGAGCGCATGGATCACCACGCTTTCGGGCACGAACACCGCGTCGGGCGGCGCGACAAGGGTCACGGCATAATGCATGGGCGGCGGTTAGACCCGCAACCCGGCCGCCGTCCAGGGCTTGAGTCGGAATGGAGCGGTTCACCCCTAGAGATTCCAGCGCCGTCGAGCGCATCAGCTACGACCATGCTCGCCGCGAGCTGTTCATCGTCTATGCCGGCGGCCGCGAATATCTCTACCGGCGCGTACCGCCGCACGTGTTCCGGAGGTTGAGGGCGGTCGAGGCGGCTGGAGAGTCGGTCGGCCAGTTCGTCAACTGGCGTATCAAGCCTATCTATACCGACTTCAGCGAGGTCGGCCGCGCCGTGGGCGTCCGTGCGCAGGGGGCTCCGTCTGACCCAGATCTTTCTCATCGCCGGACCGACCTCCAGCGGCAAGACCGCCCTCGCCCTGAGGCTCGCCGCTGAACGCGGCGGCGAGATCGTCAACGCCGACGCCCTGCAGGTCTATCGCGACCTGACTATCCTCTCGGCGCGGCCGACGCCGGAGGACGAGGCTCTGGTCCCCCATCACCTGTTCGGCGTCGCCGATGCGGCCGACGGCTGGTCGGTGGGCCGCTGGCTGGAGGCGGCCGGGCTGGTGCTGGATGGGATCGCCGCCCGCGGCCGGCCCGCCATCGTGGTCGGCGGCACGGGCCTTTATTTCCGCGCCCTGACCGAGGGCCTGGCGCCGCTGCCGGCCGTGTCGTCGGCGGTTCGGCAGGACGCCCAGTCGGCCTTCGACCGGATTGGCGAAGCCGCCTTCCGCGAGGATCTGCGCCTGCGCGATCCGGCCGCCGAGACGCGGATCGCGCCCAGCGATCGCCAGCGACTGACCCGCGCCTTCGAGGTCCACGCCGCCACCGGCCGCGCTCTCAGCGACTGGCAGGCCGACGCCGCGCCCGCCCTGGCCGCCGACTACCGGGCCGTGGTGCTGGAGCCGCCGAGGGCGGCGCTCTATGCCCGCTGCGACGAGCGCTTCTCGGCCATGGTCGAGGCCGGGGCGATCGAGGAGGTCCGGGCGCTGCTGGCGCGGGATCTCGACCCCGCCCTGCCGGCGATGAAGGCGGTGGGCGTGCGCGAGCTCGGCGCCCACCTGAGAGGCGAGATCAGCCTCGACGACGCGATCGCCCTCGCCGGGCGACAGACCCGCCGCTACGCCAAGCGTCAGATGACCTGGCTGCGCAACCAGACGCCGTCCTGGCCTCGCATCGACGGCCTGGAGCCGCAGGAGCAATGGGGGCAATTCCTTGCGCTGAACCCCGCCTTGACCCTTCGTTAGGGGCGTGGCATCACCATTGGCGACCTAGCGGAGCCACGACCTTGCGCGCCATCCTCGTACTTACGGAGCGACCGATCCCGGCCTGATCTCAGGATCAGCCGCCGTCGGTTGCGCTTGCCAAGGCCCCCCAGAGGGCCTTTTTTCTTGCCCGCCTCCAGCCCGAAATCCAGACCATGACCCTCCACAAGACCATCCAGGCAGAACCCAAGACCGAAACCATGACCGGCGCCGAAATGGTCGTGCGCGCCCTCAAGGATCAGGGCGTGGAGGTGATCTTCGGCTATCCGGGCGGCGCGGTGCTGCCGATCTACGACGCCCTGTTCAACGAGAACCAGCTGCGCCACGTGCTGGTCCGCCACGAGCAGGGCGCGGCCCACGCCGCCGAAGGCTACGCCCGCTCCACCGGCAAGCCAGGCGTGGTGCTGGTCACCTCCGGCCCCGGGGCGACCAATGCGGTCACCGGCATCGTCGACGCCCTGATGGACTCCATCCCGCTGGTGGTGCTGACCGGCCAGGTCGCCACCCATCTGATCGGTTCGGACGCCTTCCAGGAGGCCGACACGGTCGGCATCACCCGCCCCTGCACCAAGCACAACTATCTGGTGAAGCGGGTCGAGGACCTGCCGCACGTGCTGCACGAGGCCTTCCACATCGCCACCTCCGGCCGCCCTGGCCCGGTGGTGGTCGACATCCCCAAGGACGTGCAGTTCGCCGTCGGCCCCTATGTCGGACCGGGCGAGGCGCGCCACGCGCACGGATATCGGCCAAGGACGGAGGGCGATCCGCATAAGATCGCCGAGGCGGTCGAGCTGATCGCCAAGGCCAAGCGCCCGCTGTTCTACACCGGCGGCGGGGTGATCAATTCGGGCCCCGCGGCCAGCCAGGCCCTGCGCGCCTTCGCCCATGAGGTCGGCGCGCCGGTCACCTCGACCCTGATGGGTCTGGGCGCCTTTCCGGCCGCCGATCCCCAGTGGCTCGGCATGGTGGGGATGCACGGCGCCTTCGAGTCCAACCACGCCATGCACGACTGCGACGTGATGGTCTGCCTGGGCGCGCGCTTCGACGACCGGGTGACCGGCCGGCTGGACGCCTTCTCGCCCGGGTCCAAGAAGATCCACGTCGATATCGATCCGTCCTCGATCAACAAGAACATCCTGGTCGACATCGGCATCGTCGGCGATGTGGGCCTGGTGATCGAGGCGATGCGCGAGGCCTGGAAGAGCCGCCGTCTGAAGCCGCTGCAACTCAAGGACTGGTGGGCCCAGATCGACGGATGGCGCGCCCGCAAGGGCTTCGCCTACCTGGCCGACGACAAGATGATCAAGCCGCAGTACGCCATCGAGCGGCTCTACGCCCTGACCCGGGGCCGCGACGTCTACATCACCACCGAGGTGGGCCAGCATCAGATGTGGGCGGCGCAGTTCTTCCGCTTCGAGGAACCGAACCGCTGGATGACCTCTGGCGGCCTCGGCACCATGGGCTATGGCCTGCCCGCGGCCGTGGGCGTGCAGATGGCCCATCCGGGCAGCCTGGTCATAGACATCGCCGGCGAGGCCTCGGTGCAGATGACCATGCAGGAGATCTCCACGGCGGTGCAGTACGACCTGCCGATCAAGATCTTCATCATCAACAACGAGTGGATGGGCATGGTGCGCCAGTGGCAGCAGCTGCTGCACGGCGAGCGCTACAGCCACTCCTATTCCGAGAGCCTGCCCGACTTCGTGAAACTGGCCGAGGCCTATGGCGCCCTGGGGCTCAGGGCCGATACGCCGGACGAGCTCGACGCCAAGATCCTGCAGATGATCGACTCCCCAAAGCCGGTGCTGTTCGACTGCCGGGTGACCAAGGACGAGAACTGCTTCCCGATGATCCCCTCGGGCAAGGCGCACAACGAGATGATCCTCGGCGACGCGGCGGTGGACCTGGACAAGGTCATCGACGACGAAGGCCGGATCATGGTTTAGCCCGCAGTTGTGGGGCCGCGAATCTCAAGGACAATCTAAACCCAAATGCCGCCACGCCTGGATCAGCCCACCGAGAAACGCACCTACGCCGTGCTCGTCGACAACGAGCCGGGGGTGCTGGCGCGCGTGGTCGGACTGTTCGCGGCGCGCGGCTACAATATCGAGAGCCTCACCGTCGCCGAGACCGATACCCAGAGCCACGTCTCGCGCATCACCATCGTGACCAGTGGCACCGCCCTGATCCTCGACCAGATCCGGGCCCAGCTCGACCGCATGGTTTCGGTGCGCCAGGTGCACGACGTCAGCCGCGATCCGGCTGGGGTCGAACGGGAGCTGGCCCTGATCAAGGTGCGCGGGACGGGGGCCGAGCGGGTCGAGGCGCTGCGCGTCGCCGACATCTTCCGGGCCCGGGTGATCGACACCACCCATGAGAGCTTCGTGTTCGAGGTCACCGGAGACTCCGCCAAGATCGACAAGTTCGTCGACCTGATGCGGCCGCTCGGCCTGGCGGAACTGTCACGGACCGGAGTCCTGTCCATCACCCGCGGCGCCGGCGAGGCCTGAGCCGCCCGGCCCAGCGGCCGGTGAATTTGTTTGCGAGCCTCCATAGGCCTTACATAGTCAAGGCGGCCAAGGTTGGGGGAGGCACAGTCCACCAGTCATGAGGCCCCCAGCGGCTGACGGCGACGTCGCATCTTCAATCGTCAACCAATCGCGCCTATATTGAGCGGGTCGGGCTTCGGCCCGTCTATGGAGATAAACGCGCGCGAAATAAGCGATCTGGACCCGGGTGCGATTCCCGGCGGCTCCACCACTCTCTTTCCAACCGGGTTATCGCCGGCAGGCATGGGGCCGATCAGTTTCGACAGGCGTGTAAAGGCGTGGCTTTCTCTCGGCTCGGCTCACCGTTATCGGGCTTTTTCTAGATGCGAACGATAACTTCGCTGAAGGGTACGCCCTCGCCGCGTGATGCGGTGCGGATGAACCCGACCTAAAGTCCTAGGCCTTAGCCGGTCTGGGCGGGGCAAGGAGGAGGCCTGGCAACAGAACTCCTCCACTTCATTCCAGAGTTCTGTTGAGGGGCGCCTGGCGACAGAAGCCCCCACCTTCCTCTCTT
>DATCFQ010000275.1:0-3277 GCA_036509495.1 Caulobacteraceae bacterium | reverse complement strand
ACGACCTTCAGCCGGACGGTGACCTCCACCGGCTTGCCCCACTGCTTCATCATGGCGATGGCCCCGACCTGGCCCGAGACCGGATCGGCGGCGACGATCTTGAAGGTCGTGGGCCCCTCGGTGGTCGAGACGAACAGGCCGTCGCCGATCGGGATGCGGGCCGCCTGCTCGGTGAAGCGGACGTCCTTGGCCAGCGGCAGGCCCTTGGCGCTGTGGGCGACCAGGGCGTCGAACCAGCGGTCCAGGATCCGGACCAGGCAGGCGCGGTTGCAGCCGGGCGCAGGCGCCTTGGCGGGCGCCGCGGCCGGGGCGGCGCTCGCCGAGCCGGCGATCAGGACAGCCGCCGCAGCGGCCATCCAGGGCGGCATGGACCTTGAAGTCATGTGCGTCGCCTCCCTAGTGGCGTTCCTATGGCGCGGGCTGGGCCTGCGACCGCCCCCGCCGTCTTGTACGCCTAAGGTGTCGGAGGCCGCCCTTCAGATCAACAGGGACACCGAGGTCAGTTCAGCCCCGGCAGCCCGACCGCCAGGCCCAGGTAGTTCTGGGCGTAGAGCGATTGGACGATGGGCTGGGACGACGGGTGCACCAGGTACATCTGGATGTCGCGGAAGTAGCGCTGCATCTTCTGGCCCTTGTGGGTCGACGACGCAGAGGCGGTGCGGAACAGCCCTTCGACAGCGTCGCAGGCCAGGTAGCAGCCCTTCTGGGCCATGGACCAGATGCGGAAGGTGTCGGCCGTGGCGATCGGCTCGCCGGTCTCCTGCCAGCGCCGGCACAGCTGCATGTACTCGTCGGCGGCGGCCAGCCCGATGGCTTCGGCGGCGTGGGTCTTGGCCAGGGCCTCGCCGATGGCCTGCTGGCTGGTCGGGTCGTGGATCTTCAGCACGTCCGGCCGGCCCATCACCGACTTGGTGCGCAGGATCCGCTCGTATTCGTCGATCGCCGCATAGGCGGTGCCGGTGAGGATGGCGGTGAAGGTCGCGTGATAGACCCCGCCCGGCACGCCCAGGAACATCGGGTTGCCGTGCAGCCGCGTGCCCGGCGTGCCGTCCGACCAGTCGGGCAGGGTCAGCAGCACTGAGCGGACGATGTGGTTGTCCGGCACGAAGACGTCGTCGAGCTTGACCGAATTGGAGCCGGACCCGCGCATGCCGAGGCTGCGGTCGCCGCCCCAGTCGTCCAGGATCTGGATGTCCTTGCGCGGCACGATGATGTCGGCGTTGCGCGGCTTGCCGCCCTCCTCAGTGGGGGGCAGAGCGATGCCGCCCATCCAGTGGGTGCAGATCGGCGAGCCGGACGAGTAGTTCCACACTCCGCTGATCCGGTAGCCGCCGTCGACGCGGGTCAGCTTGCCGGCCGGCGGGGCGCGGTGGGGCGCGCGGAAGTCGCCTTCGGGGCCGAACAACTCCGCCTGGGTCGCCGCGTCGAAGTGCGAGCCGGCGATCATGGCGTGGGACGAGCCCAGGCAATAGCACCAGCCCGACGACGGATGCCCGCGGGCGATCTCGATCACCGCCCTGAGCAGGGTCTTCGGCTCGAACTCGTAGCCGCCGAACAGCTTGGGCTGGACCACGCGGTAGAGCCCGGCGGCCTTGATCGCCTGGTGGATCTCCTCGCCGTACCAGCCGCGCTCGTCGGACTCGTCCTGGTTGGCGCGCAGCACCTCGCGAAGGCCGCGGGCGCGCTCGACCAGCTCGTCGGGCGTCAGGCCCGGTTCGGGCTGGGGAATAGGGGCAATGCCGGACTTGGACCGGTCGGGGGCGTCGCTCATACGGCGGAATGACCTTCAGACGTTGGTTTGGCAGGCTTTGGTTTGGAAGGGGGCCTTATCACTGTCGGCAGGCTGAACGCCAGAAGCCGGCGCTTCAGCGGCCCCAAAGCTTACGGCTGGCCATCTCGGCGCCCTCGGCCATGGCCCTGAACTTCATATAGGTGACGTCCGGGTCGACCGGTCCGAAGCCGGCGAAGGTCGAGAAGCCGCAGTCCGAACCCGCGATCACCCGCTCGCGTCCGACGATGCCGGCGAAGCGGACCAGCCGCTCGGCGATCAGCTCGGGATGGTCGACATAGTTGGTGGTCGAGGTGATCACGCCCGGGATCAGGATCTTGTCCTCGGGGATCTTCACCTCGTTGAACACGGCCCACTCGTGGGCGTGGCGCGGGTTGGCGGCTTCGAACAGCAGGGCCTGGGGCTTGGCCTTGGCGACCACGGGCAGCAGGTCGCGCATCGGTATGTCGTGGTGGTGGGGCCCCTCGTAGTTGCCCCAGCACATGTGCATCCGCACCCGGTCGGCCGGCACGTTGCGCAGGGCGTGGTTGAGCACCTCGATGTGCCGCGCGGCCAGCGACAGGTAGTCGGTTTCCGTGCGGTCCTTGTACATGGTGTGCCGGCCCATGCCGAGATCGGGGGCGTCGATCTGCAGCAGGATCCCGGACTCCGCGACCGCCTCGTATTCGGCCCGCATGCCCTCGGCGACCGCCTCCAGATAGTCGTCCTGGGTCGGGTAGAAGTCGTTGGGCTGGAACAGCGCGATGACGCCCGGCGAGGCGGAATTCAGGAAGCCCTCGACCGGATGGGCCTCATCGATGGCGGCCTGCATGTGGGCGACGTCGGTGCGCACCGGGCCCATGTCCTTGACGGCGATCTCGCCGATGCAGCGAGGCCGGCGGTACTTGGCCGTGGCCCCGGTCTCGGCCAGCTTCTTCATGATGCGGGGGAACTCGATCAGGTCGAGGCCTGGCTCGCGCGGGGTGTCGCCGCCGAAGCCGGTCAGCCGGTCGTTGATGTAGGTGGCGTAGCTGATCTTGCTCATCTCTCCGTCGGAGACCAGATCGATCCCGGCCTCGACCTGGCGGCGGACCACCTCGCGCACCGCCTCGGCGATCACCGCCTCGCCCTTGGCCAGAGGCTCGCCGTTCTCGCGAGCGAACACCACATCGGTGACGGCTTGGGACCTCGGCAGACTGCCGACGTGGGTGGTCAGGATCCGCTCAGAACTGGTCTTCATCTCATTCCCTTTTGTGCGGCGCGCGCCTTGGCCTCAGCCACACTGTCTTGGCGAGGCGATCAAGGGGGGTGGGGGTGCTGGCGCCCGGGCTAACTGGTTCGGGCTTGCAAGGCTGTCGGGCGGACTATTCCGCCGCGGCCGGCTGGCCGAGCTGGACTGCGCCGCTGCGGCGCCGTTCGATCAGGCCGATGGCGGTGATGGCGACGCCGAAGACCAGGGGGCAGATGGCCAAGAGGGCGTAGGGCGTGCGCTTGCCCAGATGGGCGTCG
>DATCFQ010000274.1:0-2600 GCA_036509495.1 Caulobacteraceae bacterium | reverse complement strand
GCCCAACCACGCTCCGCTGATCATCGCCGAGCAGTTCGGCACCCTGGACGCCCTCTATCCGGGCCGCATCGACCTGGGCGTCGGCCGCGCGCCCGGCACGGACCAGCTCACCGCCCGGGCGCTGCGCCGCAACCTCGCCGGCGGGGTCGATCAGTTCCCGCAGGATGTGCTCGAACTGATGGCCTATTTCGGCGACCCCCAGCCGGGCCAGGCGATCCGCGCCGTGCCTGGCTATGGCTCGAAGGTGCCGGTGTGGATCCTGGGATCCAGCCTCTACGGCCCCCAGCTCGCCGCGGCGCTGGGTCTGCCGTTCGCCTTCGCGTCCCATTTCGCGCCGGCGATGATGGACCAGGCCGCCCAGATCTACCGCGAGCGGTTCCAGCCCTCCGCCTACGGTGAGCGGCCGCACCTGATGCTGGGGCTCAACCTGGTGGCGGGCGAGAGCGACGCCGAAGCGCGGTTCCTGTTCACCTCGCTGCAGCAGGCCTTCGTGAACCTTCACCGCGGCCAGCCCGGTCCGCTGCCGCCGCCCACCCATGACGTGGAGGGGAATCTCGCGGGCACGGTCGCGCCGGGCTCGCCGCTCTCCAAGGCGGTGGTTGGCGGTCCGGACACGGTGCGCGCGGGCCTTGCGCAGTTCGTGGCCGAGCACCGGCCCGACGAAATCATCCTCACCGCCCAGATCTTCGATCAGGCCAAGCGCATCCGCTCCCTTGAAATCGCCAGCGCCGCACTGGGCGCCCTTGCTGGGGCCCAGGGCGGGCCGTCGGCGCGCAGGGAACTCGGTGACGGTGTCCCGTCACCGTGACGCTTACCGACAAGATGATAGGATGGGCGGGGCTGCTCCGTCCGCGATGGCGGGCTGACGAGGCCCGGAACCTGGACCCGCGCTGGCCCGTTGCGTCCCATGGCGGGGCGGGCGTATCCCGCCCCTGCGCGCGGCGTCGCCGGACACCCCTTTCGACGCTTCAGCCGCCGCGATCCTGGAAGGACATGGTCATGACCGCAGCCGAGGCTCGACACCCTTCCGCCCCCGCCGCCGAGAGCCTTGACCAGCTCGCCGTCACCACCATCCGCACCCTGGCCATCGACGCGGTGCAGCAGGCCGACTCCGGTCACGCCGGCGCGCCCATGGGCCTGGCCCCGGTCGCCTACACCCTGTGGACCCGCTTCCTCCGCTACGACCCCGAGGACCCGACCTGGCCCGACCGCGACCGCTTCGTGCTGTCCTGCGGCCACGCCTCGATGCTGCTCTACGCCCTGCTGCACCTGGCCGGCGTCGAGCGGGTCGATCCGCACGGCAAGAAACTCGGCAAGCCGGCGGTGAGCCTGGACGACATCAAGCACTTCCGCGAACTGGACAGCGTCTGCGCCGGCCACCCGGAATACGGCCTCACCACCGGGGTGGAGACCACCACCGGGCCGCTGGGCCAGGGCGCGGCCAACAGCGTCGGCATGGCCATCGCCGAGCGGTGGCTGGCGCAGCGCTTCAACCGGCCGGGCTATGCCCTGTTCGGGCACCGCACCTGGGCGATCTGCAGCGACGGCGACCTGATGGAGGGCGTGGCCAGCGAGGCGGCCTCGATCGCCGGGCACCTGAAGCTCGCCAACCTCTGCTGGATCTACGACGACAACACCGTGACCATCGACGGCCACACCGACATCAGCTTCACCGAGGATGTCGCCAAGCGCTTCCAGGCCTATGGCTGGGCCACCCACGATGTCACCGACGCCAACGACTGCGAGGCCTTCGCCAAGGCGATCGACGAGGCCAAGGCGACCACCGACCGGCCGAGCCTGATCCTGGTGCACAGCATCATCGGCTTTGGCGCCCCCGGCATGCAGGGCACCTCCAAGATCCACTCCGATCCCCTGGGCGAGGAGGAGGTGAAGCTCACCAAGCGCGCCTATGGCTGGCCCGAGGATGCCAAGTTCCTGGTTCCCGACGGGGTGCAGGGGCGCTTCGACGAGACGCTGGGCGCACGGGGCCACGAGGCGCGGACGGCCTGGGAGGCGATGTTCGCCCGCTACGCCGAGGCCGAGCCCGAGCGCGCCGAGGAGCTTCGCTGCATGCGGGCCGGCGAGCTGCCGAAGGGCTGGGACGCCGGCATCCCGAGCTTCCCGCCCGACGACAAGGGCATGGCCAGCCGCGAGGCCTCGGGCAAGGTGCTGAACGCCATCGCCGCCAACTATCCCTGGCTGCTGGGCGGTTCGGCGGACCTCGCCGGCTCCAACAAGACCAAGATCGACGGCGCCGGCGACTTCCAGCCCGGCAGCGATGGCGGCCGCAACCTGCACTATGGGGTGCGCGAGCACGCCATGGGCTCGATCGCCAACGGCCTCGCCCTCTCGGGCCTGCGCCCCTACACCGGCACCTTCCTGATCTTCAGCGACTATATGCGCCCGCCGACGCGGCTGGCGGCGCTGATGAAAGTCCCGGTGGTGTTCATCTTCACCCACGACTCCATCAGCCTTGGCCAGGACGGCCCGACCCACCAGCCGATCGAGCAGCTGGCGGCGCTGAGGGCGATCCCCGGCCTGACCACCATCCGCCCCTGCGACGCCAACGAGACCGCCGAGGCTTGGCGCGTGGCCCTGCG
>DATCFQ010000273.1:0-2377 GCA_036509495.1 Caulobacteraceae bacterium | reverse complement strand
TCGAGCCGGACGTCGTCCTGAAGGCCAATCCCGACGAGGTGGCCGACGTCTTCGAGGTCCCCTTCGCCTTCCTGATGGACGCCGCCAACCACCAGACCAGCCTGCGCGAGTTCCCCGACGGCAGCGTCCACGAGACCTGGGCCATGCCCTACCAGGACCGGCACATCTGGGGCGTGACCGCCATGCTGCTGCGCGATCTCTACACGCGGCTCTACGGAGCCGCCGTGGCCTGAGCCATTCTGCGCATGCCCGTTGCGGCGCGGCGGTCGAATCGCCATCGTGGCGCCTGTGACCGAAACCCTCGAGCCCCTACCCTGGATGACCGATCCGGCCACCCGCGCCGTCATCGAGGCGCTGGAGGCGCGGGGCGGCCCCGGCTGCGCCCGATTCGTCGGCGGCTGCGTGCGCAATGCCCTGCTGGGCCGGCCGATCGACGACATCGATATCGCCACCGTCCTGACCCCCGACCAGGCCACCGCCGCGCTGGAGGCCAAGGGCCTGAGGGTGGTCCCCACCGGCGTCGAGCACGGCACGGTGACGGCCATTTCCGATCACCGCCCGTTCGAGATCACCACCCTGCGCCGCGACGTCTCCACCGACGGCCGCCGGGCGGTGGTGGCCTTCACCGACGACTGGGCCGAAGACGCCATGCGGCGCGACTTCCGGCTGAACGCCCTCTACCTCGATCCGGAGGGGCGGCTCTACGATCCAACCGGGCAGGGGGAGGCCGACGCGCGCGCGGGCCGCATCGTCTTCGTCGGCGATCCCATGGTGCGCATTCGCGAGGATTACCTCCGGATCCTGCGGTTCTTCCGCTTCTACGCCTGGTTCGGCCGCGGCAAGCCCGATGCGGCCGGGCTCGAGGCCTGCCGGGCGCACAAGGGCATGCTCTCCAGCCGTTCGGCCGAGCGCACCCAGAAGGAGATGCTGAAGCTGCTGGCGGCGGAGGACCCGCGCCGGTCCCTGCGCTTCATGGCCGAGGTCGGCGTGCTGGTGGCGACCTTGCCCTTCGTCAAGGACCTCGCCCGGCTGGAAGGCCTGGTGGAGATCGAGCAGGGCCTCGGCGAGAACGATGCGGACCTGCGGCTGGCGGCGATGATCCCCCAGGACCGCCAGACCGCCGAACTGGCCGCCGAGCGGCTGCGCCTGTCCAACGCCCAGCGCGACAGGCTGGTGGCGGCGACGGGCGGCGAGCCGCCGATCGTCTCGTGGATGAGCCCGCGCCAGCTCAGGCGCGCACTCTATCGGCTGGGCCAGGGGACCTTCACCGACCGGGTGAAGCTGGTCTGGGCGGCGGAGGCCAATCGCAAGGCGACCGAACCGCAGTGGCGCGCGCTGCTGGCCCAGGCCGAGGGCTGGGAGCGGCCGGAGTTCCCCGCGGGCGGCGAGGACGCCCTGGCGGCCGGCGCGCCGGCCGGGCCGCTGGTCGGCCGGGCGCTGCGCGAGGTCGAGGACTGGTGGATCGACGAGGATTTCCCGCCCCTGCGGGCCCTGGTGCTGGACCGCCTGGCCGCCGTCGTCCAGGGGATGCTGGCATGACCCGGATCGGCATCCTGGAGACCGGCGCGCCGCCGCAAGGCCTGCAGCCCCGCTTCGGCGACTATCCGCAGATGTTCCGCGGTCTGCTGGGCGAGGGGTTCCAGTGGCGGACCTATGACGTGCAGGCCGGCGGCCTGCCGGCGCGGGTCCAGGACGAGGACGCCTATATCGTCACCGGCTCGTCGGCCGGGGTCTATGACGGCGACGCCTGGATCGGCCAGTTGCTGGAGTTCCTGCGCGGGGCCAGGGGCAGGGCGAAACTGGTGGGGATCTGCTTCGGCCACCAGGCGATGGCGCAGGCTTTCGGCGGCGAGGTGATCAAGTCGCCCAAGGGCTGGGGCGTGGGCCTGCACACCTACGAGGTCCTGGCGCCCGAGCCCTGGATGGACCCGGCGCCATCCATCTCCGTTCCCGCCTCGCACCAGGACCAGGTGACCCGGCCGCCGCCCGGCGCCACGGTCCTGGCCGCCAGCCCCTTCACGCCCTACGGCATGCTGGACTACGGGCCGGACGCCATCTCGCTGCAGCTGCATCCGGAGTTCGCCCCGGCCTATGCCGAGGCGCTGATCGAGAATCGCCGCGGAACCCGCTTCTCCGAAGCCGTGGCCGACGCCGCTGTCGCCAGCCTGCACCGGCCCAACGACAACGCCCGCGTCGGCGAATGGCTGAAACGCTTCCTGGCCACGCCATGAACCGCTTCCTGGAGCTCGAAGGCGTCCCCAACTTCCGCGACTACGGCGGCTACGCCACCGCTTGCGGGCGGGGGCTGAAGGCGGGGCGGCTCTATCGCTCGGGCAACCACCACCGCGCCACCCCCGCCGACCTGGAGGCCATGGCC
>DATCFQ010000272.1:0-2400 GCA_036509495.1 Caulobacteraceae bacterium | reverse complement strand
GATCAGCTGCTCGGACTCGTGGCCCAGCGGGATGGCGGGGCTTTCCGCCAGGGCGCGCGACACCGTCGAGGTGGAAACGCCAGCCAGACGGGCGATATCGGCCATCTTCAGAGGCGCCCGACCTTGCGTCGTCACCGCCCGTGGTCTGCTGGAGCCGTCCATGATGCCTAGTTAGCTCAAGGCGAGAGGTCGAGCGATAGGCGCCGTTATCCGGACCGTCCGGCGCTGATGCTGGATCGCTCGCCACCGTCCGGATCGAGGCCCAGCCTCGTGTGGTCGTCGAAGATCATCGTCGGCGCAGCTCCGCGCGCGAACGGCGCCCATTGCGGCAGGCCAGGATGGTTGGGATCGCCGGTCCGCGCGAACTGGATCCAGGTGTCGGCCATCACGTCGTTGAGGCCCCTGGCGCGGGGGCCGCCTCCGGTCATGTGATCGCACAGGTCGGTGTTGTGGAAGACGAACGGGATCTCGGCGCAATGGAAAGCTCGTGGCCGGCGGTCGAAGATCGGAGTCTGCCAGGTAAACCAGTAGAGATAGGCACGCGCCCCGCCGAGCGCGGCCTTGGCTGCCGCCTGGTCGATGGCGGCCTGGCGGACAGGGGCGGTGGCGATCCGCGACCACAGGTCGAAGGGACTGACGTCCGGCGTGCGTTGCCGGAAGGCCGCCACTATGGCCGCGCCGCGGGTCGGATAGGCAGCCTCCGCCCTGGCCGCCAGCTCACCTTCGGTCATCAGCTCGTACTCGGGATGATTCATCCCCGTGGTGAACTCGTTAAGGGTCGTGCCGATGATCATAGGCACGCCGGATGAGATGGCCGGCGCCTTTGGGGAGAAGGGTGGCTCGGGAAGAACCTGGCCGTCCGCCACGGGCGCGAACATGAGCCTGGTCGCCATTTTGCGCAGATCCGGAGCTCCGCCGGCGGCTCCGTTGGCCTTGGCCAGCGCCGCGACGCTCGCGCGTTGAAGCTGGGCGTAGGGCAGGGTGTGAAGCGTCTCCAGCCCGCCAGCCGCGATGCCGAGCTCGGCAAGGATGAGATCCGCCAGCCTGCGTGACTTGTCCGGGGTGTTGGTGAACGCGAACGAGCCGCTCTCCACCACGGCGCGATGGAAGAGGCCCTTGGCCAACGGCATGCCCATCAGCGCGCCGACCTTGGCCCCGCCGCCGGACTGTCCGAAGATCAGCACCCTCTGAGGGTCTCCTCCGAAGGCCGCGATGTTGTCGCGCACCCATTGCAGCGCCGCGACGATGTCCAGCATGCCGACGTTGCCGGACTGGGCGTAGCGCTCGCCATAGCCTGACAGATCGAGGAACCCCAGGAGGTTCAGCCTGTGGTTCAGGGTGACGACGACCACGTCGCCGCGCCGCGCCAGGTTCTCGCCGTCAAAGGCGGGCAGGTCGTTGCCCGAGCCCGCTTCGAAACCGCCGCCGTGCAACCAGACCATGACCGGGCGGCGACGGCCGTCGTGAATGTCCGGCGTCCAGACATTGACCCGAAGACAGTCTTCGCCCTCGAAGCTGTCATTCCACTGGAAGATGAAGGCTTCCTCATCGTTCTGGCGGCCCGTCCCCCTGTCCTGAGGGCAGATGAAGCCGAACTGCCGGGAGCTGCGGACGCCCGACCAGGATTTGGGCTTCTTCGGCGGCAGGAACCGATTGGCCCCTTCGGTGGTGTCGCCGTAGGGCATTCCCTTGAAAGTGAAGATGCCGTTGCGGACATAGCCGGCGACCTTGCCGGGTTCGATCTCGACCGCCGCCGCGCCCGCGCGGGCGACCACCCTGTCATCGGCGCCATGGAGGGGGCGCGGACTCGCCGGTGCTGTCGCAGCGGCCGGGCTGGCGGCGGCGGCGGCCGCGGCGATGAGGGTCGCGCCTTTCAACAGTTCCCGGCGGCCCAAGGCCGCGGCGGCGGTCCCGCCCGGTTCGTCCTGTGCGTTCGCCATGACTGCTAGCGCCCAAGATGCCGGTCGAAGAACTTGACCATCACGTCGTAGGCCTCTCGCGATTCCGGGACGTCCGGGTTGTAGAAGAAACCGTGGAACATGCCGTCCCAGACGTGCAGTTCGGCGTCGACGCCCAGCCTGACCAGCTGGCTATGGGTGTAGACGGAGGAACTCATCTCGAACCCGCGTGTGGCGGTGATGATCAGCGTCGGAGGGAACCTGCGAAGGACGTCGGCTGACCCGGCAGGCGCCACCAGCGGATCATTGGCGTCGGTTCCAGCGAAGTAGCCAAGCGGCGGCCCAGCATCGCTGGCGGCCGGAGCCGACGATGGAGGAGGCGGGGGAGGGCGCGCCTCTCCCAACGGCGCGGCAGTGTAGGCCGCATCGCCGCCGAAGCCGGTCTGGGCGAGTGTCGCCCCGGCGCAGAACAGGCCCGCCGCCCCTGGACGGGGCAGGTCAT
>DATCFQ010000271.1:0-2368 GCA_036509495.1 Caulobacteraceae bacterium | reverse complement strand
TGGCCGCTCAGGCCAGACACGCGCCCGCTGTCGTCGACTGACGAGGAGTTGAAGGACATGACCACGCGCCGTCGCTCGCTGGGAATCAGCCTCGCCGCCGGATTGATGGCCGCCCTCCTCTCGATGGGTCAGGGCCTGGCGATGCAGTCGGTGAGGGGCGATCCGGTGGCCACCACCGGCGGGCCGCTGGCCGGAACGCTTCTGCCGTCCGGAGTGAAGGCCTATCTCGGCGTCCCTTTCGCCAAGCCGCCGGTCGGCGAGCTGCGCTGGCGTCCGCCGCAACCCTACCGCTGGAGCGGGACCTGGAACGCCGATCGCAAGGGGCCCGAATGCATCCAGGTGCTGCGGCCCCACGACATCAACCACTACTTCGGCGAGGAGCCGACGGGCGAAGACTGCCTCTATCTCAACATCTGGGTCCCGCCGGACGCGAACGCCGGCGAGCATCGTCCGGTGATCGTCTTCATCTACGGCGGCGGCGGTACTATCGGCTCGTCGGGCATGGCCAATTACGACGGCGAAGCCATGGCGCGGCGCGGCGCCATCTTCGTCAACTTCAACTACCGCGTCGGCCTCTTGGGCTTCATGGCCCATCCGCAGCTCAGCGCCGAGCAAGGCGGCCATTCCGGCGACTACGGCTATCTCGACCAGACGGCCGCCCTGAAGTGGGTCCACGACAACATCGCCGCCTTCGGCGGCGACTCCGGCAAGGTGGTGATCACCGGCCAGTCCTTCGGCGCGGGCTCGGTCGCGGCCCAGGTCCTGAGCCCGCTGTCCCGCGGCCTTTTCCGCGGGGCGATGATGTCCAGCGCGTGCAGCCTGGCCGACGGCGGTATGATCGGCGCCACGGCGGCGCTCGTCGAGGGCGAGGTGGTGGGGCTGGAGGTCCAGAAACGCCTGGGCGCAGCCGGTATCGAGGCGTTGCGCAACATCCCGGCGGACCGCATCCTGGCTCAGCAGGCGGAAAGTCAGGTCGGCGTCCACGTCCAGGGCGTGCGCGCACCGCCGGTGATCGACGGCTATTTCTTCCCGGCCTCGAAGGATCGGCTGCTGGCCTCCCATGCCGGCAGCGATGCGCCCATCATCGCCAGCTCTAACGGCGACGATCTCGACTCCAACCGCAGCCCGCTCGTCCACGCCCACACCGTGGCGGAATACGAGGCCGCGGGCCGCCGCATGTACGGGTCGGCAAGCGATGAATTCCTGCGTCTGTTCCCAGCGCGCTCCGACGCCGACGTCCAGCCGATGGCGCATCTGGCCGCCATCGAGGCTGGGTTCCTGGAGAGCTCGCGCCGATGCGGCGAGGAGCAGGCGCGTTTCAACACCCAGGCGGTCTACGTCGACCTCTTCACCCACAAGCACCCCTATGCGCCGGGCGTGGCCTTCGCCGACCAGAATCCGGCGACGGTCGGCGCCTATCACACCGCCGACCTGCCCTACTGGTTCGACACCCTGGACCGCTACAACAGCCTGCGGCCCACGCGCGCGTGGACCGCCTACGATCGCGAGCTCGCCGACCGGATGACCGGCGCCCTGATCGCACTGGCCGAGACCGGCTCACCCTCCACCGCCGCCCTGCCCTGGCCGGCCTGGTCCGCCGCCAGCCCCCGCTATGTCGAATTCGGCGACGCCATTTCGATCCGCGACATGGACCTCAAGCGGATGGACTGGCTCGCCGCCCATCCGCCGGCCCAGGCCGCATCAACGGCCCCCCCGCGCGGACCGCGAGACTAACGCCGGCCGTACGGCATTTGGGAGGAGAACCTCATGAGACACCCGATCATCAGCGCCTTCTCGGCTTTGGCCATCCTCGCGGCGGCCGGCGGCGCCTGGGCGGCCAGCGCCGGAGAACAGATCGCGGCCCAGCAGGTGGTCAACCCCCGCATCTTCGCCCAGGGCGACGATCCCTACCCCGACCACCAAGTGGCGTTCGCCGGCGGGGTGACGGGCATTCCGGACCTCACCTACCAGATCCTGCCAGGCTACCGGCCAATGAAGCTGGACCTCTATCTGCCGCCCGCCGCCCTCGCTGGACCGCGGCCTGTGGTGATCTACATCCATGGCGGCGGATGGATGGGTGGCGGACCTCGCCTCAGCGGCGCCTTCGACAACTGGCCCAAGGTGCTGGCCTCGATCGCGGCGCATGGATACGTCGTCGCCTCGGTGTCCTACCGGTTCTCGGACGAAGCGCCTCATCCTGCGGCGATCCAGAACGTCAAGGCGGCGATCCGCTGGCTGCGCGCCAACGCCGGCAAGTACCGCATCGACACCGGTCGGTTCATGAGCTGGGGCGGTTCGGCGGGCGGCCAGTTGGCGGCGCTGGCGGCAACCTCCTGCGGCGTCGCGGCGCTCGATCCCCCATCCGCCG
>DATCFQ010000270.1:0-2213 GCA_036509495.1 Caulobacteraceae bacterium | reverse complement strand
TGACCCTGGAGGCGGCGGCCGAGGAGGCCGGCCTGACCAAGCCCGGGCTCATGTACCACTTCCGCACCCGCGACGACCTGCTGATGGGCATCCAGCGGTACCTGACCGAGACGTGGGAGGAGCTGCTGCTCGCGGAGCTGGGCAAGCCGCTGGAGCAGTCGACGGCGCAGGAGCGCGCGGCGGCCTATGCGCGGGTCAACGCGCATGGCCCGGCCAGCAAGGCGGAGCTGGCGTTCATGGTGGAGTCGGCGGCCAGCTCCGAGCTGGCGCAGGTGTGGAACGACCTGATGGCGCGTTGGGTGCCCCAGCCGTCGGTGCCCGATCCGGCGGAGCTGGACCTGTTCCTCGCGCGGCTGGCCGCCGACGGCCTGTGGCTGTTCGAGGCGACCCGGCCGGCCCCGCTCGCCCCCGAGGTCAAGGAAGCCCTGATCCGCAGGATCACCGCGCTGACCGGGCCGCCGGCCTGACGCATCCCTGCAAAGCCCACCTCAACCGGAAGCCATAGGTGCACCATGAGCAAGACACGACGCTGGCTGGTGCTTGCCACCGTCTCGGCGGGACTGCTGATGGTCTCCGTGGACACGACGGTGCTCTACACCGCCCTGCCCACCCTGACCCGCAGCCTGCAGGCCGACGCCCAGCAGAAACTTTGGATCATCAACGCGTACCCGCTGGTGATAGCCGCGCTGCTGCCCGGCGCGGGCACGCTCGGAGACCGCATCGGCCACAAGCGGATGTTCCTGGCCGGCCTGGCCCTGTTCGCGGCCGCCTCCCTGCTGGCCGCGTTCGCCCTCTCCCCGCCGGTGCTGATCGCCGCGCGGGCCTTCCTGGCGGTCGGGGCGGCGGCGATGCTGCCCGCCACCTCGGCACTGATCCGCATCACCTTCGACGACGAGCGCGAGCGCGGCATCGCCATCGGCGTCTGGGGCACCATGGCCGTACTCGGCGCCGCCCTGGGCCCGATCGTCGGCGGCCTGCTGCTCCAGCACTTCTGGTGGGGCTCGGTCTTCCTCCTCAACATCCCCGTCGCGCTGCTCGCCCTGGCCGCGACGGCCGTTCTCGTGCCGGGCGGCTCGGGCCACCGCGACCGCCCCTGGGACCTGATCGCCTCCCTGCAGGCCATGGTCGCCCTGGTCGGCCTCGTCTACGCCATCCAGGAAGCCGCCAGGCCCGGCCCGATGCCGCTGGCGATCGTGCTCGCCCTGCTGGCCGCAGCCGCCGGGGGCTGGATGTTCGTACGCCGCCAGCGCCGCCAGACCTACCCGCTGATCGACTTCTCCCTGTTCCGCAACCGGAGCCTGCTCACCGGGGTGATCGCGGCCGCACTGGCGATGGCCGCCACCGCCGGCATCGAACTGCTCCTCACCCAGCGGCTGCAGCTCGTCCTGGGCCTGACCCCCCTGCACGCGGGCCTGATCGTGACAGCGTTCGCGGCCGGCTCCCTGCCCGTCGGCGTGCTGGCCGGCGGCCTGCTCCACCGCACCGGGATGCGCCCGCTGATCGGCGGCGGCCTGCTCCTGGGCGCCCTCGGCGTCCTGGTCACCCTGCTGCTGACCCCGGGTGCGGTCCCCCTGCTGGGCGGCGGCCGGAGCCCGGCATGGGTCGTGCCGGGCCTGGTCCTGGCCGGCGCAGGCCTGGGCATCGTCACGGTCGCAGCCTCGGCCGCGATCATCAGCGGCGCCCCGCCGCAGCGCGCCGGCATGGCCTCCTCCATCGAGTCGGTCTCCTACGAACTAGGCAGCCTCGCCGGCGTCACCGTCCTGGGAACCATCCTCACCGCCGTCTACACCAACACGATCCACCTCCCCGCAACCGCCCCCGCCCGGGCCGCCGGCAGCATCGACGAAGCCCGCGCCGCCGCAGGCCACCTCCCCGCCGGCCAAGCCCGCACCCTGCTGGACGCCGCCGCCAGCGCCTTCGACAACGGCTACACCCTCGCCCTGGCCATCACCGCCATCGCCCTGGCCGCAGGCAGCGCCTTCACCTACCGCTACCTCACAGGCCAGCCCACCGCGCCACACAGCAGTCCACCCAGCACCCCGAACCGGCCCAGTGCGTCCAGGCCGCTGGCCGTCCAGTGCTCCGGCCAGCTCTCGCCCTCGAATCCGGAGAGGTGTTCGAGCAGGATGCGGGTGTCGGACCGGCGATTTGGCGGGGAGGAGTCGTCCGGGGCGCCGCAGCGCTCGGCCGCCAGTTCACGCACCTCGTCCACC
>DATCFQ010000269.1:0-2382 GCA_036509495.1 Caulobacteraceae bacterium | reverse complement strand
CAGCGCCGAGGCGACGCCGCGATCGTCCGGTATGGGGATGCGCTCGACGCCGCCCCGCGTCATCAGCACCTCACCTTCGCCCAGATCCTCCGCTGCCGAGAAGCGGGGGAAGGCCGGCTGCTTCTCCGGCGGCCCCATGTAGGCGAAGATCAGGCCGTATTTCTCGACCAGCGGATACCAAGGCTGACGCACCCCGGCCGGCGGCCGCGCGCCGGGCTCACAGGCCATGTCCAGCACCGTGCCGTCCGCGTCGAACAGCCAGCCGTGATAGCAGCAGCGGATGCCGGTCTGCTCGACCCGGCCGTAGAGGAGGGTGGTGCCCCGGTGGACGCAGCGCGGATAGAGCAGCCCCGGCCGGCCTGAGCCGTCGCGGAACAGGATCAGCTCCTCGCCGAGGATCTTCACCAGCCGCGGAAACCCGGTCGCCTCCTCGGCCCGGGCCAGGGGCTGCCAGTAGCGCCGCAGCAGCTCGCCGCCGAGCGTGCCCGGCCCGCAGCGGACCAGGTCGTCGTCCGGGGATCCCGCCGCCCGGCCATAGGCGCGCCCGGAGCGATCGTGGCCCGGGGCGCCCTCGCGTCCGAAATCCATGGCGTCCTCCGCTTGCCGGCGGCTCTGGCGGCCGGGTCAGGGGAGCATGGCAAAAGGTGTCCGAAGGGTCTCGATTAAAGGACTTTACAAAATAAAGTACTTCACGTATGACGCTGGCCAACGTCACAACGTCTTCGCCATTGGAGAGCCCAATGTCCTTCCAACAGAAGCGCGCCCTCATCTCGCTCGTCGTCGTCTGGATCGCGGCCGTGGGCTATGGCGTCAAAGCCTGGAGATCCCCGCCGTCCGATCCGATGGAGGCGGCGCTGATGCTGGTGGCCGCGGCGATCGGACTGACCGCGATGATGATCGTGGGTCACATCCTGCTGGTCATCGGCGTGGGCGTCCAAGAGGCCCGCGAGCCGGCCAATGAGACGGACCGGATGGCCCGCACCATGGCCCGGCGCAACGCATCCTGGATCATGGCGGGCGGGCTTTGGCTGATCATGGGCCTCGCCCTGATCTCCGCCTCGCCGGTTCTGGTGATGCAGGCGGCGGCGGCGGCCTTCGTCCTGGCCGAGATGGTCCGCTTCGGCTCCGAGATGTTCCGTTGGCGGCGATCGAAAGACCATGGCCGCGCACCGCAAGCGCTTTGACCCATCCGCGTTCGCCAGAGGACCCCACATGACCGACGAAATGCAATCCATCCGCAGCGACCTCGCCTATCTGAAGGGCCTCGCCGCCGACGATGGACGCCTTCCCGGCGTCATCGGCGCGCACTTCCTGGCCGCGGGCCTGATCTATGGCCTGCCGACCCTGCTCGCCTGGGCCATCATGCGGGGGGTCGTCGATCTGCCGCTGTCGTGGATCGGGGCGATGGGGCTGTGGCCGACGGTGGTCTACATCCCGGTGATGATCCTGCTGATCCTGTGCACGCCTCGGCCCAAGCCGGGCGCGGCGACAGGGCGCGGCGTTGCGGTCGCCTGGTCGGGCATGGGCCTGACCACCGGCGCGATGCTGGCGACGCTGTTCATCGCCGGCGCGCGGCTGCACGTGCCCCAGACGTGGCAGGTCTGGACCTCGGTCTGCTTCGTCCTCTGGGGCGCGGCCTGGTGGATCGTCGCCGTCATGAGGCGCGACAGGTGGTGGTTCCTCGTGTCCCTCGGCAGCCTGATCACCGCGGTGATCAACGCCTGCCTGATCGGCACGCCCGAAGAGTTGCTCGGCTGCGGCATAGGCATCCTGCTCTGGCTGGCGGGACCCGGCGTCGTGATCCTGCTCCGCTCACGTCCCGCCGCCTGACTCCGGACCCGGTTCGCGTCATGGACGATTTCGACATCGGCGGCATCGACGAGGTGATCCACGGCCGGCTGCGCCTGGGGATCATGGCCTACCTTGCCGGCGGCGGTGGGGGAGCGGCGGATTTCACCGAGCTGAAGTCCCGGCTTCAGGCCTCCGACGGCAACCTGTCGGTCCACCTGCGCAAGCTGGAAGAGGCCGGCTACGTCGCCATCGACAAGAGCTTCGTCGGCCGCAAGCCGCTGACCACGGTCCGGCTGACGCCGCCGGGCCGCAAGGCCTTCCTCGCCTATCTCGAGGAGATCGGCCGGCTGGTCGATAGCGGTCCCAAGGGCGTCGATCCCTCCGATGGCCCGAGCTGAGCTGAGGAGGCTGCGCGCACATGGGCGTTTCGCCGCCTGCATCCAATCGACATCCGGGCGGCGTCTAAGCATCGGGGCCACGCCCAGCCCGCACCAGCGCGCCGATCTCGAGCTGAAGAGCTGCGGCGGCGCCCAAGGGGGAAGAAAAATGCTTGTTCGGAACCGTTCAGCCCGCCCATGGCTGCCGCTCGCG
>DATCFQ010000268.1:0-7694 GCA_036509495.1 Caulobacteraceae bacterium | reverse complement strand
GGCGCCGGCAGCCTGTTCCTGCTGGCCGCCGCGGCCCTGATCGCGGTGACCGGCGACCCCCGCGCCGGCGCCCCGCACGTGCGCATCTCGCTCGGCCAGGATCCCGGTCATGCCGCCGCGGCCCTGGAGGCGGCGCCCGCGCCCGTCACCGGGCCGGCGGCCCCCGTGGCCCCCACCGACGCCCGCCAAGCCCTGCCGCAGGCCCCCATCGCCGGCCTGACCGCTCCAGGGCCCGGCGGCCTCTTGCCGATCATCGCCGCGGACGGCCGCACCCCGTCCGAGGCCTACGCCCGGCCATTCCACGACACCGGCGCGCCCAAGGTGGCCCTGGTCATCGGCGGGCTCGGGCTGAACGCCAAGACGACGCGCCAGGCTATCGAGGACCTGCCGCCCGAGATCACCCTCTCATTCGTGCCCTATGCCGAGGGCCTGCAGGGCTGGATCGACCTCGCCCGGGCCAGCGGCCACGAGGTGCTGCTGGAAGCCCCGATGGAGCCCCTGGACTACCCCCAGAACGATCCCGGCCCCTACACGTTGATGGCCCAGGATCCGCCTCGGGAGACGGTGAAGCGGTTGGAGATGCTGCTGTCGCACGCGACCGGCTATTTCGGGGTCATCAATTACCTCGGCGGACGCTTCCTGGCCTCCGACAGCGCCATGGACGGGTTCTCCGCCGCCCTGCACCAGCGCGGCCTGGGCTTCATCGACGACGGTTCGGCGGCCGGCCGCGGCGGGGCCGAGCCGCGCGCCTCGGCCGAGCGGGTGATCGACCAGGATCTCGACGGCGCTACCATCGACCAGCAGCTGGCGGCGCTGGAGGCTTCCGCCCAGCAGCACGGCAAGGCCCTGGCCTCGGGCTTCGCCTATCCGGTGACCCTGCAGGAGGTCCAGCACTGGGCCGCCGGACTGCAGAGCCGCGGCTTGCTGCTGGCCCCGGCCTCCGTCCTGATGTCGAGGCGGGCCGCGTGAACGCCCATATCGATCCCCCGGTCCCAACCGGCGAGGTCGAGCTGTCGCTCTATCGGCCGAATGTCGGAGTGTTGCTGTTCAACGCCGAGGGCAGGGTCTGGCTGGGCCGGCGGGTCAATACGCCCGGCCCGCACAACTGGCAGTTCCCCCAGGGCGGCGTCGACAAGGGCGAGGATCTCTACCCGGCGGCCCTGCGCGAGCTGCAGGAAGAGACCGGCGTGGTCTCGGTCGCCTGGCTCGGACGCACCGAGGGCTGGATCACCTACGATTTCCCCGAGGGCTACAAGGGCTCGAAGATCGCCCGCGGCTGGCGCGGCCAGAAACAGGTCTGGTTCGCGCTGCGCTTCACCGGCGAGGACGCCGAGGTGAACCTGATGGCCCACCGGCACGTCGAGTTCGACGCCTGGCGCTGGGCCGAGATCGACGAGGCCCAGGATCTGGTGATCCCGTTCAAGCGCGGCGCCTATGAGCAGGTGATCGCCGCCTTCCGCCGCTTCACCGACCCGGCCGCGCCGCCGGACGAGCCGCCGGCCGCCGCCGCGGTTTAGGGCGCGGGCTTCCAAGCAGGCTGGTGTCCGCCTTCGAGCATGACGGCGATGATCCAGTTCGACCCATCTGCGAACTTCAAGACTTCTGCTTCGGTACGGTCTGCACGCTCGCCAACCTACTGGACCGGCGAAGCTACCGCCCCCGAACTGGATTCGCACGGGCCCTCCGAATATTGTCGCGCTAGCAATCGGAGGCGGCCGTTGACGTTCAAGACATCAAGGCGGCCGCCCATCGGCCTTATCCGCGGAAGCTTGGCAGCGCTTATCTCTGCGCTGGCCCTGACGTCGCTCGGTAGTTGTCAGTCGACCAGCAACGTCTCGCCTTCCTGTGATCTGCGAGCAGCGCCGCGCGGCTATGAGGCTCGGATTCCATTCTATGATGCTTGCCTCGCGTCGAGCTCCCTGTCGCCCCTGGACAGGGCCGTCGCCTATACGGGTCGAGGCACGGCGAAGCTGATGCTCGCGAGGGACAAGACGGGCAAAGACGCGGCTCTCGCCGACTTCGATGAAGCGATCCGCTTGCGCCCGTCTGGCGGCTGGGCTCGCATCGGTCGAGGTCAGATCTTCCAACTGCGTGACGAACTTTCCGAAGCGAGGGCCGATTTCGACGCAGCGCTGGCCGGAGGAACGGTGGCCGAGCAGAGCGAAGCCTACTTCTATCTCGGGTACATCGACGCGGAACAAAGCAAGTGGGCCGCTGCGGTCCAGGATTTCGAGGACGCCAGGAGGCTGCGGCCGGGCTTGAGCGGCGCCGGTTCCGCCGAGGCCCTACTTCTTGCGACGTGTCCCGATGCCTACATTGTCGATGCTGCGCGCGCGGAGACGCTCGCCCGCGAAGATATCCGGCTCAATTCGCAGAGCCCCTTTGAGTTCGAGTCGCTCGGCGCAGCGCATGCGCGCGAGGGCCAGTTTGAACAGGCGACAACTGAGCTGCAAACAGCGATCGAGAAGGACCGCAGCGGGCCCGACACTAAGAGTGGGATTAGATTCCGACGGGCATTGGCGCTCGTTCAATCCCGGCAACCACTGACTTACGGCCCTGAAATGTGGGCGCGCTGAGACTCGCCTGCCTGGGCATTCGGGCAGCAGCCGATAGATCTCAACCTGCTCTAGCCATCGTCCGGCTCCCCCCGGCTGATCAGCAACCGAACCAGGCCGTAAAGCGCCACCAGGGCCCAGGACGCCTCCATCAGGAAGGCGGACAGGTTGAAGTGAAACTTGAGCGACCAGAGGATCAGGCCGGCGCCGGCGAGGTTCAGCAGCAGCGCCGGCGCGCGCCGCGGCTCCAGCCGTCCGAGCTGGGCGCCGGCGTAGGCCACGAGGATCAGCAGCACCCCGACGAGGCCGGCGGCGTCGATGAGACTCATCGGGCCCACCCGCCCGCCGGGCTCCCGGCGGTCAGCCTCAGCTGTGAAGGCTGAACAGGAGGGTCGCCACCTCGAAGGTGCGGCCGAGCGGCTTGCCGTCCGGGGACTTCTGCCAGTCGAACACCAGGCCTTCGTGCAGCTGGCCGTTGTCCATCTCCCAGGTCCAGCCGGTGACGGCGGGGCCGGCGGCATAGGCGATGCTCAGCGGCTGCAGCGGCGGGTTCTGGGCGGCGGCCCAGTTGGAGAGCGCCGCGACGACGCCGTCGGTCTGGCCGACTTCGTAGTTGAGCGTCATCTGGCAGACGGTCGGGTTGGCCGGAGTCGGCGCAGTGATGATCACCCGCTCCACGCCTGGGCCCTGCAGCGCCCAGGCGTCGCGGAACCGGCGAAGGCCGGTGGCCTGGGCCACCTCCTTGATCTTCTGGCCCTGGATCAGCGGCACGCAGACCTTGTCGATGGCCGAGAGCAGATAGGACCCGATCGCCGCTGAAGGCGGCGGCGGGGGCGGCGGGGGAGGAGGCGGAGGCGGAGGCGGAGCGGGCGCCACGGCCGGGGCCGGAGCTTCGGCAGGCGCGGGCGGCGGCGATGGTGCGGGAGGAGGCTGGGGCGCGGACTGGCCCTGGGCGACGCCGGCGATGGCCGCGGCGGTGATCACCCCGAACATGGCGTGACGTATCATGACGCTTCTCCCCTCACTCGAGGCGCGCATGTCAGCTTCACCTGGACCTTCGCGCAAGCCCCCTCGTGCAGGAGGCTAATAGCCAATCTCGTTCAGACCGTCTCGATGGCGTGCTCGGCCAGGATGGTCAGGCCCTTGGGCGTGACTTCGGCGAAGCCGCCGCGCACCTGATAGACCCGCATCGCGGCCCCGTCGCGCACGGTCACAGGCCCCTCCTTCAGGGCGGTCATGAACGGCGCATGGCCGAAGAGGACGCCGAAGTCGCCTTCGACGCCCGACGCGTCGACCTGGTCCACCTCGCCGGAGAACAGCTCCCGTTCCGGGGCGACCAGCGAGAAGTGAAGCCGCTCAGCCACCTAGGCCTCCGCCGCCATCTTCTCGGCCTTGGCCACCGCTTCTTCGATCGGGCCGACCATGTAGAAGGCCGCCTCGGGCAGGTGGTCGTACTGGCCTTCCGCGATCGCCTTGAACGAGCGGATGGTGTCCTCGAGCTGGACGAAGACGCCGGGCTGGTTGGTGAAGGCCTCGGCCACGTGCAGCGGCTGGGACAGGAAGCGGCCGATCTTGCGCGCCCGGGCGACGGTCAGCTTGTCCTCTTCCGACAGCTCGTCCATGCCCAGGATAGCGATGATGTCGCGCAGCGCCCGGTACTGCTGCAGGATCTCCTGCACCCGGCGGGCAGTGTTGTAGTGCTCCTCGCCGATCACCAGCGGATCGAGGATCCGCGAGGTGGAGTCCAGCGGGTCCACCGCCGGGAAGATGCCCTGGGCGGCGATGTCGCGCGACAGCATGGTGGTGGCGTCCAGGTGCGCGAAGGCGGTGGCCGGGGCCGGGTCGGTCGGGTCGTCGGCCGGGACGTAGATGGCCTGGACCGAGGTGATCGAGCCCTTGTTGGTCGAGGTGATCCGCTCCTGCAGCTGGCCCATCTCGGTGGCCAGAGTCGGCTGGTAGCCCACCGCCGAGGGGATGCGGCCGAGCAGGGCCGACACTTCCGAACCTGCTTGCGTGAAGCGGAAAATATTGTCGATGAAGAGAAGCACATCCTTGCCCTCCTCATCGCGGAAATACTCGGCCTGGGCCAGGCCGGTGAGGGCGACCCGCGCCCGGGCGCCCGGCGGCTCGTTCATCTGGCCGTAGACCAGGGCGCAGCGCGAGCCCTGGTTGGAGCCGCTCTTCCTGGGGTCGACGTTCACGCCGGACTCGATCATCTCGTGATAGAGGTCGTTGCCTTCGCGGGTGCGCTCGCCGACGCCGGCCAGCACCGAATAGCCGCCATAGGCCTTGGCGATGTTGTTGATCAGCTCCTGCATGGTCACGGTCTTGCCGACGCCGGCGCCGCCGAACAGGCCGATCTTGCCGCCCTTGGTGTAGGGGCAGAGCAGGTCCACCACCTTGATGCCGGTGACCAGGATCTCCTTGGAGGTCGACTGGTCGGCGAAGGCCGGGGCCTCGGCGTGGATCATGCGGCGGTGCGGGCTTTCGATCGGGCCGGCCTCGTCCACCGGCTCGCCGATGACGTTCATGATCCGGCCGAGCGTGGCGGGGCCCACCGGCACGGTGATCGGCGCGCCGGTGTCGACCACCTCCTGGCCGCGGACCAGGCCCTCGGTGGCGTCCATGGCGATGGTGCGCACGGTGCTTTCGCCGAGGTGCTGGGCGACTTCGAGCACCAGGCGGAACGGCTGGCCCGTCCGCTGGTCGCGGTTGGAGGTCTCCAGCGCATTGAGGATGGCCGGCAGGGCGCCGTCGAACTCGACGTCCACGACGGCGCCGATGACCTGGGCGATCCTGCCCTTGGATCCTTCGGGAAGGGCGGCGGCGGTGGCCTCGGGCTTCTTCTTGGCGGCGGTTCTAGCCATGCTCGTCTCTCGTCAAAGGGCTTCGGCGCCGGAGATGATCTCGGTCAGCTCCGTGGTGATCTTCGCCTGGCGTGTACGGTTCATGATGATCTTCAGCCGGTTGATCATATCGCCGGCGTTGCGGGTGGCGTTGTCCATGGCGGCCATCTGCGAGGCATAGAAACCCGCCTGGTTCTCCAGCAGCGCCGTCAGGATCTGGACGGTGATGTTGCGCGGCAGGAGGGTGTGCAGGATCTCCTCCTCGTCCGGCTCGTAGTCATAGGCCCCGCCGCCCAGGTCGACGGCGACCTGGCCGGCCTCGACCTCGGCCGGGATCAGCCGCTTGGCGGTCGGGATCTGGCTGACCACGCTCTTGAAGCGGCTGTAGAACAGGGTGACCACGTCGGCCTTGCCCTCGCGGAACAGGGTCAGGATCAGCTGCCCGACCGGCTCGGCCGCCGCGATGGTCAGGGTCTTGTGGGCCGACATGTCGAAGGCTTCGACGATGCGGCCGGCGTACTGGCGGCGAAGTTGGTCGCGGCCCTTGCGGCCGATGACGACCAGCCGGACTTCCTTGCCTGCGGCCACGAGTTCGTTGATCCGCTCGCGCGCGGCGCGGACGATGGTGGAATTGAAGCCGCCGGCCAGGCCCCGGTCGGAGGTGGCGACCACGATCAGGTGCCGGTCCTCGCGGCCGGTGCCGACCAGCAGCTCGGGCGCGCCGGGCTTGCCCTCGACGCCCGAGGCCAGGTTGCCGATCACCGCCGCCATGCGCTGGGCGTAGGGGCGCGCGTTCTGGGCCGCGTCCTGGGAGCGGCGCAGCTTGGCCGCCGCCACCATCTGCATGGCCTTGGTGATCTTCTGCGTCGCCTGCACCGAGGCGATGCGGTTGCGCATGTCCTTGAGGCTGGCCACGGCTTACCTCGGCGCCTGGGCGCGGTTGGGGGCGGGACGGCTCATCTCAGGCGAAGGACGCCGCGAACGCATCGAGGGCGGCCTTCAGCTTGGCCTCCAGCGCTTCGTCCAGGGTCTTCTTGGTGCGGATGCCCTCGAGGATGTCCTCGTGCTGGCTGTGCAGCCGGCGCAGGAATTCTTCCTCGAAGCGGCCCACCGCGCTGGTCGGGACGCCATCGAGATAGCCGCGGGTGCCGGCGTAGATCACCGCCACCTGCTCCTCGACCTGCAACGGCGAATACTGCGGCTGCTTGAGCAGTTCGGTCAGGCGCTCGCCGCGCGCCAGCATGCGCTGGGTGGAGACGTCCAGGTCCGAGCCGAACTTGGCGAAGGCGGCCATTTCCCGGTACTGGGCGAGCTCGCCCTTCAGGGGGCCGGCGGCCTGGCGCATGGCGCGGATCTGGGCCGAACCGCCCACGCGGCTGACGCTGATGCCGACGTTCAGGGCCGGGCGGATGCCCTGGTAGAACAGGTCGGTCTCCAGGAAGATCTGGCCGTCGGTGATCGAGATCACATTGGTCGGGATATAGGCCGAGACGTCGTTGGCCTGGGTCTCGATCAGCGGCAGGGCGGTCAAGGAGCCCGAGCCATTGTCGTCGTTGAGCTTGGCGGCGCGCTCGAGCAGGCGCGAGTGCAGGTAGAACACGTCGCCCGGATAGGCCTCGCGGCCAGGCGGACGGCGCAGCAGGAGGCTCATCTGACGATAGGCGACGGCCTGCTTGGAGAGGTCGTCATAGATGATCAGGGCGTGCATGCCGTTGTCGCGGAACCACTCGCCCATGGCGCAGCCGGCGAAGGGCGCCAGGAACTGCAGCGGCGCAGGCTCGGACGCGGTGGCCGAGACAACGATGGTGTAGTCGAGCGCGCCGCGCTCCTCGAGCGTCTTGACGATCTGGGCCACGGTCGAGCGCTTCTGGCCGATGGCGACATAGATGCAGTAGAGCTTTTCGTTCTCGTTGTCCGAGGCGTTGATCTGCTTTTGATTGAGGATGGTGTCGATCGCGATCGCGGTCTTGCCGGTCTGGCGGTCGCCGATGATCAGTTCACGCTGGCCGCGGCCGATGGCGGTCAGCGAGTCGATCACCTTCAGGCCGGTGTACATCGGCTCGGAGACCGCCTTGCGTGGGATGATGCCCGGCGCCTTCACGTCCACCCGGCGGCGCTCGGCCACATTGGTGATCGGGCCCTTGCCGTCGATCGGGTTGCCGAGTGGATCGACCACGCGGCCGAGCAGGCCCTTGCCCACCGGCACGTCGACGATCTCGTTCAGGCGGCGGACCTCGTCGCCTTCGCTGATGGCGCGGTCTTCGCCGAAGATCACGATGGCCGACGTTGTCGC
>DATCFQ010000267.1:0-2133 GCA_036509495.1 Caulobacteraceae bacterium | reverse complement strand
CGCCGAGCTTCTGGCGACGCCGGAGTTCAAGGCCTGGGAAGAGGCGGCGCTGAAGGAGGTCTGACAGCCTCGGCGTCAGTTGCCGCCGCCGCCCTGGCCTCCGCCACCGCCGGGGCCGCCACCGCCGAAGCCGCCCGGCGGACGCATCTGGTCGCGGGTGATGTAGCCCTTGTGGCCGGTGTCGAGCCGGGCGAACTGGTCGGCCGAGGACTTCTCGATCTCGTCCTTGGTGATGAAGCCGTCGCCGTTGGTGTCCATTCGCGGGAAGATGCGATCGGCGATGGCCTGAGGGTCGGGCGCATTGCCGCTGTCGTCGCCGCCGCCATTGGCGCTGCGTTCGGCGATCCGCGCCTGCATCGCCTGGACGAACTCGTCCTTGGAGACCTTGCCGTCCTTGTTGGTGTCGTCGCGCATCAACCGCTCGACGCGGCGCTGCTGGAATTGGGCCAGGGTGAGCTTCTGGTCGCCGCCCCCGGTCGAACTGGAACTGGGGCTGGCGTTGTCGCCGCCGTTGTTGGCCTGATCGCCACTTCCGCCACCCTTGGAGCAGGCGGCGAGCAGGATCAGGGCGGCGAGGCCGATCGCAACAGTCGTCCTCATGATCGCAAACTCCGTCCAGCCAAGTGAGGGTTCAACGATCTACGCTGGGCCAGGGGCGCCCAGAATTCAAGATTGAAACAAACGCCCGCCGCGCCTGGCTCCTGGCCCGCTCCAGGCCTCGGCGAAGGGAGGCGAAGTCGCGGCTCGACCCGGCGCGGGCGAGGAGCTGGCGAAAGCCCTTGGGCTCGGCGTCGGGATCGGCGTTGTCGGGCAGGGCCAGCTTGAGCAGTTGCGACAGGTTCTGCTGCAGCGTCCAGGCGGCGGTCAGCTCGCGGGTTTCGGCCGCCGGAGCCAGGCCCCGGGCGGCGAGGGCCGCGAGCGCGGCGCCGGTATGCGCCTCCAATGGGCCGCCCGAGCCGGCATGGACGATCTGCAGGTACTGGGCGACGAACTCGATGTCGACGAGGCCGCCCGGCGAGAGCTTGAGGTCCCAGAAGCCCGAGGGCGGCCGCTCGCGCTCCATCAGGGCGCGCATCTCCAGCACATCGGCGGCGGCCTTCATCGCATCGCGCGGTCGGCGCAGCGCCGCCTCGATGGCCTTGCCGGCGGCCTCGGCGAACGCGGGCGAACTCGCCCACGCCACCCGCGCGCGGGCCAGGGCGAGCAGCTCCCAGGTCTCGGCCGAGTGCTGGTAATAGGCCGCGAAGGCGGGGAAACTGACCGCCACCGGGCCGGAGGTTCCCGAGGGGCGAAGCTGCAGGTCGACCTCGTAGAGCCCGCCCTCGGCGGTAGGGGCCGACAGCGCCGCCACCAGCCTCTGGGTGAAGCGACCGAAGAAGGTCTCCGCGCTCCAGTCCTTGGTCGCCGACGCCGCGGCGGGACCGTCGGCCCGGTAAAGGGTCATGAGGTCGAGGTCCGAGCGCGCGGTCATCTCGCGCGAGCCGCACTTGCCGAGAGCGATCACCGCCGTCTCGCCGGGGAAGGCGCCGGCCAGCCGTTCGACCTCCGCCAGGGAGGCCGGGGCCAGGGCGCGGATGCAGGCGTCGGCCAGCTCGGCGAAGGCGCCGCCGGCTTCCTCGGCGCTGGCGACCCCGCTCATCACCTGCACCCCGATGCGGAAGGCCTGCTCGCGGTGGACCCGGCGCACCGCGTCCATGGCCGCCTCGAAATCGCCGGCCGCCGCCGCCTCCTCCTCGATGGCGCGCACGTCCCGCAGCCTGAACGGGGCGAAGAAGCCGGGATCGAGCAGGGCGTCCAGCACCGCCGGCCGCCGCGCCAGGGTGCGGGCGAGTTCGGGCGCATAGGCCAGCACCTTGACCACCAGGTCGAGCAGCCGCGGCTCGGCCAGCAGCAACGACTGCACCTGCACCCCCGAGGTCAGCCCCGAGAAGAAGGCGACGAAGCGGTTGAACGCCGCATCGGGGGAGCCAGAGGCCGCGACGGCGTCCAGCAGCCGCGGGGCCAGGCGGGTGAACAGCTCGCGTCCGCGCTCGCTGCGGGTGGCGCTGATGCGGCCGTGATGCCAGGCGCGGATGGTCTGCGACACCTGACGGGGCTCGGAGAAGCCCATGCGGGCCAGGGTGCCCAGGGTCT
>DATCFQ010000266.1:0-2003 GCA_036509495.1 Caulobacteraceae bacterium | reverse complement strand
CGAAGCGCTGGACCGGGATCCAGGGCAGGTCGCTCCACGGCGCGCGCCGTTCCAGGGCCATGCCCAGGGCCGCCGCCGACAGGTCGACGAAGATGAAGATGGCCCAGTAGAGCAAGGCCAGCATCAGCTTGTCGTTGCTGGCCTGATCGCCATGGAAAAATCGGTCGATCCCGGCCAGGATCAGGCTCCAGATCACCCCCAGATCGACCAGCGGCGCGGCGGTGGCCAGGATGATCTGGAACAGCCAGATCTGCGGCAGGGCGATGAAGCCCAGGACCGGCCGCTTGCGGCTGAACAGGGCGTCGCGGTGCTTCCACAGGCACTGCAGGGTGCCGAACGACCAGCGGAACCGCTGTTTAAGCAGGCCGGCCACGGTTTCCGGCGCCTCGGTATAGGCGCGCGCATCGGGGTCGAACTCGATCCGCCAGCCGGCGATCTGGGCGGCGATGGTCAGGTCCTGGTCCTCGGCCAGGGTGTCCGAGGGAAAGCCACCCAGCGCCTCCAGCACCGAGCGTCGCCAGGCGCCGACCGCGCCGGGCACCACCGTCACCGCGCCCAGGGCCGCCAGCGCGCGCCGCTCCAGGTTCTGCGCCGTGACATATTCCAGCGCCTGCCAGCGGGTGAGCAGGTTGCGCCGGTTGCCGACCAGGGCGTTGCCGGCCACGGCGCCCACCTTCGGATCGCCGAACCAACGCGCCAGCCGGCCGATGGTGTTGGGCGGAAACAGCGTGTCGGCGTCGAGCGCCACCAGGATCTCGCCATGCACCTGGTCGAGGCCGCGGTTGAGCGCCAGCGCCTTGCCGGCATTGGCGAAGCTCAGCAGGCGCACCCGCGGATCGCCGCCGAAATGGGTGCGCACCTCTTCGGCGGTGCCGTCGGTCGAGCCGTCGTCGAGCACGATCACCTCCAGCCTGGACCAGTTGGATTCCAGGATGCGGCTGACCGAAGAGGCTATGACCTTCTTTTCGTTGAAACAGGGGATCAGCACGCTGACCAGGGGGCCGGTCTCGGGGTCCAGGTCCGCCGGCCGCCGTCCATCCTCACGCAGGCGATGGGTGATGCCGAGCACGGCCAGGAAGACCAGCCTCATCACCCCCAGCACGATGGCGCTGATGAACAGGGCGTTCAGCCCGACATCGATCTCGCGGAAGATGCCGAAGCCGATGCGATCCAGCGTTAGCTCCAGCCAGTTGCGATGCGTCAGCGGCATGGCCTGGTCGGAGGTCATACCCATCAGCTGGGGCACGCTGACCAGCCGGTAGCCGCGGGCGCGCAACTGGTCGATCAGCGTGGGTAGCGCCTCGACCGTGTGGCTACGGTCGCCGCCGGAATCGTGCAGCAGCACGACCGAGGAATGGCCGGTCTCCGGGTCGTCCCGCGCCACCCCGTCCAGCACGCTCTGCACGATCTGCGAGGCCGAAGGCCGCTTCCAGTCGCCCGGATCGATGCGCAGGCCGACGATCAGGTAGCCGAGCTTCTGCGCCGTCACCAGGGGATTGACCTCGGCCGGCGTGCTGGGTTCGGCATCGCCGAAATAGGGCGGCCGGAACAGGCGGAAGTCCCTGCCCGAGATCACCTCGAACAGGCGCTGGTTGGCGTTCAGCTGCACATCGACCAGGCTGGGCGGAATTTTCGAGATATCCGGATGGGTATAGCTGTGGCTGCCCACCACCATGCCGTCGCGCAGCTCGCGGCTGACCAGGCCGGGGTGGGCCTGCATGTTCTGGCCGATGACGAAGAAGGTGGCCGGGACATGTTTGTCCTCGAGAATCTTCAGAATCTTCGGCGTCCAGCGCGAGTCCGGCCCGTCGTCGAAGGTCAGCGCCACCCAGCCGGGGTGCGCCCCATAGCGGTCGATGACGTAGGACGTCGGCAACTGGTCATAGTGCTCGTCGGCGATCAGGCCGGTGTCGGGGTCGAAGGTGAGCGTGCGCTTGCCGGGCTTCGGCGTCGCCGTGACCCGAAGGATTTCGCCAGTGCCGTTGAAATCGACCGAACCGCCC
>DATCFQ010000265.1:0-6958 GCA_036509495.1 Caulobacteraceae bacterium | reverse complement strand
GCGGCCGACGGCGTCGTGCAGTTCGTCCTCGGACACCACCCCGAAGCGGTCGAGCGCCGGGCGCATGGAGATGTCGGCCATCGAGCGGCCGGCCCGCTGGAACGCCTGCTCGACCGAGGTGCGGCCGATGCGGGCGAACTCCTCGCGCTCGGCCTGGCGCAGCCGGCGGCGGATGGCCGACCGGGCCCGGCCGGTGAAGGTCAGCGACTGCCAGTCCTCCGGCGCCGACGGCTGCGGCCCGCGGATGATCTCCACCACGTCGCCGTTCTGCAGGATGGTGCGCAGCGGCTTCAATTCGCCGTTGATCTTGGCCCCCACCGCGCTGTCGCCGATCGAGGTGTGCACCGCATAGGCGAAGTCCAGCGGCATGGCGCCCCTGGGCAGGCTGATCAGCTCGCCCTTGGGGGTGAAGACGAAGGCCTGGTCGAGGAACATCTCGAGCTTGGCGTGTTCGACCAGCTCTTCGACATCGCCGCCGTGCTCCAGCAGCTGGACCAGATGGCGCAGATTGTTCAGCGGATCGCGCCCGCCATCGGCGGCGGCCGCCTCGGCGTCGAAGCCGTAGCTCTTGTCCTTGTAGCGCCAGTGAGCCGCCACCCCCTCCTCGGCCACCCGGTCCATGGCCTCGGTGCGCAGCTGCATCTCGATGCGCATGCCGCGCGGCCCCACCACGGTGGTGTGCAGCGAGCGGTAGTTGTTGCGCTTGGGGGTGGAGACGAAGTCCTTGAACCGCTCGGGCACGAAGGGCCAGGCCCGGTGGATCACCCCCAGGGCGCGGTAGCAGTCCTCCTCCGAATCGACGATCACCCGGAAGGCGTAGATGTCCGACAGCTGCGAGAAGCCGATGGATTTGCGCTGCAGCTTGCGCCAGATCGAATAGGGATTCTTCTCGCGCCCGTAGACGCGAGCCGGTACGCCGGCGGCTTCGAGCTGGGCCGAGATTTCCCCCGACACCACCGCCACGGCCGATCCCTGGGCGAAACGGAGCGCCTCCAGGCGGCGGACGATGGCGTCGCGCGCATCGGTGTTCAGGTGCTCGAAGGCCAGCTCCTCGAGTTCGCTGCAGATGCGGTGGCAGCCGATCGAGCGGGCCAGAGGGGCGTAGATGTCCAGCGTCTCGCGGGCGATGCGCTCGCGCTTCTCGGCGCTCTTGATGAACTGCAGCGTGCGCATGTTGTGCAGGCGGTCGGCCAGCTTGACCATCAGCACCCGCACGTCGCGCGAGATGGCCAGGATGAACTTGCGCAGGTTCTCGGCCTGCTTGGTGTGCTCGGAGTTCAGCTCCAGCTTGGAGAGCTTGGTCACCCCCTCGACCAGCTCGGCGATCTCGGGGCCGAACAGCCGGGAGATTTCCGCGCGGGTGACCGGGGTGTCCTCGATCACGTCGTGCAACAGGCCGGTGACGATGGTCGCGGTGTCGAGCCGGTACTCGGTGAGGATGCCGGCCACCTCGATCGGGTGGGCGAAATAGGGATCGCCGGAGGCCCGGGTCTGCGAGCCGTGCATGCGCATGGCATAGACGTAGGCGCGGTTGATCAGCGCCTCGTCGGCGGTCGGATCATAGGCCTTGATCCGTTCGATCAGCTCGTATTGCCGCAGGAACCGCGGCGGCGGCCTGGCCTTCCGCGGCGGCTGGATCGGTTCGGCAAGCTCGGGCGGACCGGCCGGCGGAGGCCCAAGGGCGCCCTTCGGCCCGATCGCAACGGCGGCGCCCGGGTCCGCCTGGATGGAAAGTGGCTCTGCGCCCGCGCGGCTCAGTAGCGCTCCTCCTGACCGCCGTCGCGATCGCTCTGCAGAGCGCGGACCAGCTCCTGCTCGCTCATGTGCATGTGCTGCGGATCGGCCAGCAGGGCCAGGGTCTCGGCCTCTTCCTCGGCTTCCGAGCGCTCGTCGACGCGCTGCAGGCTGGCGATCAGGCCCTCGCGCAGCTCTTCCGGCTCGAGCACGTCGTCGGCGATCTCGCGCAGCGCGACCACGGGGTTCTTGTCGTTGTCCCGGTCCACCAGGATCTGGGAGCCGGACGAGATCGCCCGCGCCCGATGGGCGGAGAACAGGACGAGGCCGAAGCGGTTGGGGACCTTCTCGACGCAGTCCTCGACGGTGACGCGAGCCATGAAAACCTCGGATAATGCTGAACCTACAAAGATATAGGAGCCGGGACCCCGAAGCAACAGCCGGCGCCGCAGTGCGGTATGGAATCCGGCGCCGCATCGTGCGCACAAGCACAGTGGCGCCCTTCGTGCGCGGCGGGAATGGGCGTCGTGTTCCCGCTGATCCCCCCTCATCGCTACGGTCCGAGGTCAGCTCGGCGGCAGGTGGTCGTTTCGCACGAACCAGACATTGATGACGGATTTTGCGGCGAGCGCCTCGCGAAAGCAGGCCTCGGCGTTCTGCACCGGCACGCGATCGACCAGCATCGTCAGTCCGGCTTGATCGAAGGCGGCAACCAAGCCGACATAGGCTTCGAGGGAATTGAAGCGTGAGATTTCGACATAGGCCGCTCCGATCCGCCCCGCCATACGGGCGATCGACGGGCCGAGCAGCGGCTCGCCGCCTTCGATGTCGATCTTGAGGAAGTCGATGTCGCCAATGCCAAGCCGGGCGCAGTAGTTCTCCAGGGTGTCGGACGGGACTTTGACCACGTCCGCCGACTTCGCCCTTCTCTTCAGCCGCTTCAGGTTACCTTCCACCATGGCCGTGTTCAGATCGCCCGCTCCAGCGATGAATTCGATCTGGCCTGAACGGTCGCTCACCGCTTCCCTGATGAGTTCGAGATTGACCAGGGGCCTTCGCTGAACGGCGAGATTGCGATCGAAGGCGGCTAGATTCTCAGGCGCTGGCTCGAAGGCCACCACCCTCGCGTGCGGAAGACGATGGGCGAAATAGATCGAGATCTCTCCGAGGTTGGCGCCCAGATCCAGGATGATCTTTGGATCGATGCCCCAGGCGTGCAGTTCGCCAAGCATCCGCGCGGCTTGCGAGATGCCGGGCTTTCTCAGCAGGCGGTCGTCGACGTCCGTCCGCAACAAAGCTCCGTCTTCGTCCACGAACACTTCGCCGTCCCGCAACACGGCGACGCCGCGCCATCCGCAGGCCTGCGCCACCAGGGCCGCCTCCTTGAGGGTCTGCCTGAGTAACGCGGCCTGGTAATATCGCTTCTTCGAGGAGAGACTCGAGACAGTCTTAAGCAGCAAGATCAAGTCGTCCGGAGCGATGGAATGCCGTCTCATCAAGTAATGAAACAGCTCTTCGGCGTCGTCCTGGCTCATAGCCTCTCCAGTTTCTACCGCCAAGCGAGGCGTCAACGAGGTTACATAGGCTGGAAATCAGCGGAATACCCGTCCCCAACGCCACGCCAGGCGATCGCCGGCGTTGGCGGGACGCTCGCTAGATCGGCGTCGCATCGGCCCCTACCGTCGCCTTGGCCGCCAAGGCCGCCGCGGTCTCGCCGGTCACGGGATGAAGCCATCCGGGCGCGATCTCGGCCAGCGGGCCCATGACGAACAGCCGCTCGGCAGCCCTGGGGTGAGGCAGGATCAGGCCGGGCTCGTCGATCACCCGGCGGCCATAGGCGATCAGGTCGAGGTCCAGGGTCCGGGGGGCGTTGGGCAGGCTGCGGCGGCGGCCGAAGGCGGTCTCTATCCCCAGCAGCGCCTCCAACACCGCGCGGGGTCCAAGGCTGGTCTCAACCCACGCCACGGCGTTGAGGTAGGCCGGCTCGGTGGGATCCGGCCACGCGGCCGAGCGCCACCAACCAGAGCGCCGGACGGGCTTCAGCCCGACCGTCGCCAAACGCCCCGCGGCCAGTTCCAACACCGCTTGCACCGCCTGGCCTTCCAGGGCCAGATTGCCGCCCAGGGCGACAATCACCGCTTCGTCCGTATTCATATCGTGGTTATTTCAGTTCCGGGGCAAGTATGGCGTTCTATCCCACTGACAAGATTGCACTTTTCATCGACGGCGCAAATCTCTACTCGGCCGCCCGCGGGCTCGGCATCGACATAGACTACAAGAAGCTGCTCGACGAGTTCCGCAAGCGCGGCATCCTGATCCGCGCCTACTATTACACCGCCCTGGTCGAGGACCAGGAGTACTCGCCGATCCGGCCGCTGGTCGACTGGCTCGACTACAACGGCTTCTCGGTGGTGACCAAGCCGGCCAAGGAATACACCGACGCCACCGGCCGCAAGCGCATCCGCGGCGACATGGACATCGAGATCGCCGTCGACATGCTGGCCATGGCCGAGCACGCCAACCACCTCGTGCTGTTCTCGGGCGACGGCGATTTCCGCCGGCTGGTCGAGGCGGTCCAGCAGAAGGGCGTGCGGGTGACGGTGGTCTCCACCGTCAAGTCGCAGCCGCCCATGGTCTCGGACGATCTGCGCCGGCAGTGCGATCAGTTCGTCGATCTCGCCGATCTCGCGTCGATCATCGGCCGCCCGCGCCAGACCGGCCCCAGCCTGCCCCGCTTCATCCAGGGCGATGCGTCCGAACCCGAGCCGGCTCTGGATGAGCATGCCTGAGGCCGCCGCGGCGCCCGAGCCGCCGCCCGGTTGCCCGCTCTGCCCGCGGCTGGTCGCCTATCGCCAGGAGAACCGGGCGCGCGAGCCGTCCTGGTTCAATGGCGCCGTGCCTTCGTTCGGCGACTCGGACGGCCGCCTCCTGATCGTCGGCCTGGCGCCGGGCCGGATGGGCGCCAACCGCACCGCCCGGCCGTTCACCGGCGACTTCGCCGGGGTGCTGCTCTACGAGACGCTGCTGAAACTCGGCTTCGCCTCCGGCCGCTATCAGGCGCGCGCCGACGACGGGCTCGAACTGGTCGACTGCATGATCTCCAACGCGGTGCGCTGCGCTCCGCCCCGCAATCGTCCCGAGCCTTCCGAGGAAGCCAACTGCCGGCCGTTCCTGGCCGCCCGCATCGCGGCCCTGCCGCGGCTGAAGGCCATCGTCACCCTGGGCGACGTCGCCCGGCGCAACGTGCTGAGGGCCGTGGGGCTGAAGGGCTCGGCCGCCCCCGCGGGCCACGGCCTGGAGTTCGACGCCGGCCCCTATCGGCTGTTCAGCAGCTATCACTGCTCGCGGCTCAACACCAACACCGGCCGCCTCACCCCGGCCATGTTCGAGGCGGTGTTCCGGCGAGTGCGCGACTATCTGGACCAGGACGCCGCTATCCGGCGATGATGCGCCATGCGCGACGCGCTCCGCCCGGCCCTCCTCGCCCTCCCGCTCGCTGCACTGTGCGTTGCGTTCGCGCCGGCCGCCGAGGCCCGCTGGCGCCCGGCCCCGGTGTTCCGCCATGGGGTCAGGCTGGACCGCAACGGCCTGATCGAGCGGCCGCTGCTGCGCGCCGCCCTCGCCAGCCTGCGGGCGCATCGGCGCCAGGCGTCCAACCCTCGGCGCATCGCCATCGTCGACCTGGCGCGGCGGAGCGACCAGCCGCGCTTCTATGTGCTGAACCTCGGCGACGGTTCGGTGAGGCTGGTGATCACCACCCACGGCAAGGGTTCCGACCCAGACCAGACCGGCCGCGTCCAGCGGGTCTCCAACGCCATCGGCTCGCTGGCCAGTTCCACCGGCGCCTATGTGACCGGCGAGACCTATGACAGCGCTGCCCACCTCTCGCGAGCGGTGCGGCTGGACGGGCTGGATGCGACCGATTCCAACGTCCGCTGCCGCTGCATCGTCCTCCACCAGGCCAACCGCGCCGACGGCCAGAACTATGCCAGCCAGGCCTGGATCTCAGCCCACGTCGGGGCGGACGGCCACGGCCAGGCCGGGCGCAGCGACGGCTGCTTCGCCTTCTCGGCCGAGGACTATCCCTATGTGCTGGGGCGGATGATCCCGGGGACCTTCATCTACGCCGGACCGATGAGCCTGCCGCAATGGTCGCCCGATCCCACGCCCGCGACGGCATCTGTCGCCTGCTGCCCCGAGGCGGCTGCTCCCTAGGGGTGGATTGAGATGAGCCGGAATCGGTTTTCATCTCCGCTTCGATCATCTCGCCGTCCGGAGCGCCTCCCTGTACGAGGCCTCCTGAGTCCAGGCGCGGGCGCGGGCTGTCGCCTCGCCGACCACCAGCAGCACCGGCCCGGAGAAGCCGGCCGCTTCGACCGCCTGGCCCAGCTGATCCAGGCGCGCTCCGATCAGGCGGGCGTCGGCCCGGCTGGCGTTTTCCACTGCGATCGCCGGGGTCGACGGCTTTCGGCCCCTGGCGATCAGCCGCGCCGCGACCTCGCCGGCGGTGTCGCGGCCCATGTAGAAGGCCGCGGTGGTCTGGGGATCGGCGAGACAGGCCCAGTCGCCGTCGTCCGCCTGATTCTCACCCGCCCGCGCCGTCGCCATGACCAGCCGCCGGGCCTCGCCGCGATGGGTCAGGGGAAAGCCGAACTGGGCCGCCGCGGCCGAAGCGGCGGTGACGCCCGGCACGATCTCGACCTCGATCCCATGAGCGCGCAGGAACTCCACCTCCTCGCCCGAGCGACCGAAGATCGAAGGGTCGCCGCCCTTCAGCCGCACCACGTCCAGGCCCCGTTTCGCCAATCGCAGCATCAGCCGGTTGATGGTTTCCTGGCTCATGCTGGCGCGGCCGGCGCGCTTGCCGACCTGGACCCGGACGCATGCCGACGGGGCGAGGGCGATGATCTCCTCGGCGACCAGGGCGTCGTAGAGCAGCGCCTGGGCGCCCTCGATGGCGCGGAGCGCCCGCACGGTCAGAAGGTCGGCGGCGCCGGGACCGGCGCCGACCAGCAGGACCTTTCCAGTCTCACGCGGCATGGGCGATCTCCTTGCTGTGTGTCGCGGCCCTGAGCATCCGGACGATCTCGGGGCGGCACGAGCCACAGCCCGACCCCGCGCCGGTGGCGGCGCCGACCGCCTGCACGTCGGCCGCCCCCTGGGCGATGGCGGCGGCGATGCGCCGGGCGCCGACGGCGTTGCAGGCGCAGACCTGCGGGCCCTC
>DATCFQ010000264.1:0-2196 GCA_036509495.1 Caulobacteraceae bacterium | reverse complement strand
ATCGGCGCGCGGATCACGGTTGTGCCGGCCGGGACCTCGGCCGAGGACATCCTGGCGCGCCACCCGGATGGCGTGCTGCTCTCCAACGGCCCCGGCGAACCGGCGGCGACCGGGGTCTACGCCGTGCCGGAGATCAGGAAGCTGATCGACAGCGGAACCCCGGTGTTCGGCATCTGCCTCGGCCACCAGATGCTGGCCCTGGCCCTGGGCGCCAAGACCCGCAAGATGGATCAGGGGCACCACGGGGCCAACCACCCGGTGAAGGACCTGACCACCGGCAAGGTGGAGATCGTCTCGATGAACCACGGCTTCACCGTCGACCGCTCGAGCCTGCCGCAGCCGGTGCAGGAGACCCACGTCTCGCTGTTCGACGGCACCAACGCCGGACTGCAGCTTCAGGGCCGGCCGGTGTTCTCGGTGCAGCACCACCCCGAGGCGTCGCCCGGCCCGACGGATTCGCTCTATCTGTTCGAGCGTTTCGCCGGCCTGATGGACCAGGGGCGCTAGAGCGGGTTGCGATCTGATAGAATCAGATCGCAACCCGCTTTAGCTCTTTGTATTCACGCGCGTTTGTTCCGAAAACCGGTTCCCACTTTTCGGAACGCGCTCTAGCTAGGGCGTGAACGCCCGCTCGCCGTGGGCGGCGAAGTCCAGGCCTTCCTCGATGGCGCCTTCGTGGGCTCTCAGGCCGATGACCTTCTTGACCACCAGCAGCAGCACGACGCTGGCGATCGCCGACCAGGCCACGGTGGCGAGGACGCCGAGCGCCTGGGTGGCCGCCTGCCCCGCCATGTCGACGCCCGGCGCATAGCCGACGCCGCCGAACATCCGGCTGGCCAGCACCGCGACCAGCAGGCTGCCCAGGATGCCCCCGACGCCGTGCACGGCGAAGACGTCGAGCGAATCGTCGATGCGGAAGCGGTGCTTCACGATATCCACGGCGAAGAAGCAGATGACGCTGCCGAGGCAGCCCAGCGCCAGCGCGCCTATAGGCCCGACGAACCCGGAAGCCGGGGTGATGGTGGCGAGGCCGGCGACCACGCCGGTCACCATGCCCACCATGCTGGCGCGGCCGAAGCGCATCTTCTCGAGCAGGGCCCAGACCAGGCCCGCGGCCGAGGCCGACATGTGGGTCGCCAAGAGGGCCATGGCGGCGTCGCCGTTGGCGGCGAGCGCGCTGCCGCCGTTGAAGTCGTACCAGCCGACCCACAGCATGCCGGCGCCGATCATGGTCATGCCGGGGTTGTGCGGCGGGTGCAGGTCGCGGGGAAAGCCGTCGCGCGGACCGATCATCATCGCCGCCACCAGGGCCGAGACGCCGGCCGTGGCGTGCACCACCAGGCCGCCGGCGAAGTCCATCACATGCCGCTGGGCGAGCCAGCCGCCGCCCCAGATCCAGTGGGCCACCGGGGCATAGACGACCAGCAGCCACAGGCCGCTGAACAGCAGGACCGCGCCGAAGCGGACGCGCTCGACATAGGCGCCGATGATCAGCGCCGGAGTGATGATGGCGAAGGTCGCCTGGAACATGAAGAAGGCCGGCTCGGGGATGCTCCCGACATTGGCGGTTCGCGCCGCGGCGCCCAGGAACAGCTTGCCGAGCCCCCCGATCAGCGGCGCATCGCCATCGAAGGCCAGGCTGTAGCCGAACGCCAGCCACAGGATCGAGATCAGGCAGGCGACCGCGACGCAGTGGGTCATCACCGACAGGGTGTTCTTCACCCGCACCAGCCCGGCGTAGAACAGCGCCAGGCCCGGCAGTGTCATGAACAGGACCAGCGCGGTGGCCGCCAGCACCCAGGCGGTGTCGCCGGAATTGGCCCCCGCCGGCTGGGCCAGGGCCGCGGCAGGCGTCGACAAGGCGGCAAGGCCGCACGCAATCGCTCTCACTGACCGCCAAGACCGCCGCATCCGGACCCCTCCCGCCGCCAGCGCGAGTCGGGCGCGGCGCTCCGTCTGCCTAGCGGTGGCGCAAGCCCTGATCAAGATTTAGGCGCCGGATGTCGGCGCCCTGAACCGCGGCGCCTTGGCGCGTCAGAGCCCGCCGGGCTTGCAGCCGGTCTTCAGGAAGTCGTCGATGGCGGTGAGCTGGGTGACCACCATGGGCGGGGTCATGAAGATGTACTGGTGTCCCATGTCCGGGATCTCGAGCAGCCTGTAGGGTTTGCCCGCCGACTTCAGGGCTGCGGCGAACTT
>DATCFQ010000263.1:0-2038 GCA_036509495.1 Caulobacteraceae bacterium | reverse complement strand
CGGCAGGGTCAGCCGCTCCACGCCCACCTGGCGGATTTCCACGCCGTAGCTCTGCAGCACCTGGGCGGCGATCTGGCCGCGAAGCTGCTGCTCGAAGCCGTCGATTTTGACGTTGCGCGGATCGCTGTTGACCAGGTCGGCCAGATTGAAATTGCTGGCGGTGATGTGCATGGCGGCGCTGACGAAGCTGCGCAGCTGGCGGGCCGCCTCGTCCGGCTGGTTGCGCAGGGCCCGCAGGAACTGGCGGATGTGCTGGGGATCGTTCGGCACCTGCCAGGCGGTGTAGACCTGCAAGAGGACGCGCAGGCCGTCGCGGGTGCCCACGTCCTGCAGGCCCGTCGAGGTGGTGCGCAGGCGCAGGTCGATCGACACGGTGGTCTCGATCGGCGCCGGCAGCTTCCAGGCCAGGCCGGGCCGGGTCAGCACCCGGGTGGGATCGCCGAGGCGATTGATCACCACCGCCTGGTCCGCCGGCACCATGACGATGCATTCGGCGATGAGCGCCACCAGCACGATGACCGAGGCCACGACGATCCTCACCGTCATGCGGCGCCGGGGTTCTGGCTCCTCCGCCTCGCCGTCCAGCGGGTTGAGTTCAAAGTCGTGCGATGACACGGCGATCCACCATTCTATTGAGCGCGGGAGTCGCGGCTGGCCCGCGCACTGTTCTGTTCGGCCGCGGCTTCGCTGGTCACCGGCGGAGCGGGGCCTTCGGTCGAGGTCGACGGCGTCGATTGATCGTCGCCGCCGCTTTCGGTGATCTGCGATCCTGGGCCCGAGACGCCGGAGGCAGCGGCGGCGGACGGCGCTCCGATGGCGCGCAAGTCGATCAGCGGCGCCTGGTCGCCGGTCAGGCGGCCGTCCACCAGCATCAGCCGCGCGCCATGCAGGGCCTGGATCAGGTTGCGGGCGCGGCGCTCGAGCAGGAAGGCGGGCGGGCTGGAACGATAGGCCTTGCGGTCGGCGGCGAACTGATAGGCGTCGCCGCCGGCGGCCTGCACCTTTTCCACGGCCACGGCCTCGGCGGCGGTGGTGGCCTGATGGGATTCTTCCTGGGCGACGCCGGCGGTGCGGCTGGCGTGGCCGGTGGCGTTGGCGACGCTGGCGTCGGCGTTGATCTGGGCGGCCTGCACGGCGTGGTAGGCGGCCGCGGCCCCGGCCGGCGGATGAATGGCGTCGATCAGCACGGCCACGATGTCGACGCCGGCGTGATCGGCGTCGATGGCGGCGGCGAGCTGGGCGCGCAGGGTTCCTTCCAGCCTCTCCCGATCGCCGCCCATGACCCCTTCCAGGGTGTGGGACGAGAAATAGCGGGTGGCCAGGCGGTTGGCCTCCTCGCCCACGACGGTCTGCTGGTTGGCCGAGCCATAGACCGCCTGCATGGCGGCGGCGTTGGTCAGGCCCGTGCGATAGAGCACCAGGATCTCGGCGTTGACCGCCATGAAGCCCTGCTGGCCGGCGGCCTGGTTGGCCACCAGATATTCCGCCTCGGTCGCGTGAGCGGTCTCCCACAGCCGGTTCATGCTGGCCGGCGGGGTGGCCTCGGCGCTGATCTGCTCGGACTTCTCGTCCTGCTCGAAGGCTTCAGGGCCCCGGGCGGCGCCGACGGCGACGGTGTGGATGGTCCCGAACTCCACCGGCCGCATGCGTCCGAGCGGCCAGGGCGCCAGAATGTGGAAGCCCGGACCCAGCACCGCCACGGGCGCGCCCAGCCGCTCGTAGATGCCGCGCTGATCGCCGCTCAGCAGCTTCACCCCGCTCAGCAGCCAGCACAGCAGTAGGGTGGCGAGCACCGCCGGGATCGCCGCGGCCCTGAGGTATGAGAGGGCCCAGCTCCGTGCGAAATCGAGGCCCAGATGGGTGCGGATCAGCGCCCCCGGCGCGCGCGGACCGCCGGTGATCAGGGCGGCGAGGATGCTGTCGCTCACCCCTCTGGCGGCTTCGGGGGCCGGCGTCGGCAGGAACAGCCGGGCCAGGCTGCGCAAGGCCAGCTCCGCCGCGATCAGCAGGGCGACGATGATCAGCGCCCGCTCGGCCC
>DATCFQ010000262.1:0-5410 GCA_036509495.1 Caulobacteraceae bacterium | reverse complement strand
GCAGAAGGACACCATGAAGGCGAGCTATGCGGCGGCCCAGGCGCAGGTGAAGGTGACCCAATCCCTCACCGGCGTCGGTGATCGCCTGGGCGGCGTCGGCGACGCCTTGCACCGGGCAGAGGACAAGATGCTCGGCATGCGCGACAAGGCCGACGCCATGGACAGCCTAGTCGAACAGGGATTGCTGAACGATCCCCTCGACAATCGGAGCCGGACGGACAAGGAGCTGGCGGATCTGCGCGACACCCATATCGTCGATACGCAGCTGGCGCAGCTCAAGGCCGAACTGGCCAGCGGAGGCGCCTTGGGCGGGCCTGGGGCTACGGGCGCGTTGCCGGCCCCCGATGCAGACGGCTCGGAGAAGACCTGACGCTCCGCCGCAGCAGCGGCGCTCATTCCAGCAGGACAACGCCGAGTCTCCGCTAGGCTGCGGCGCCGGATCAGATCGGCCGCTCCCCGATCACGGTCGTGCGCACCAGGTGGCGGCGCTCGTTCTCGTAGTCATGGATGCCGCAATGCTGCAGGAAGCGGTTGTCCCAGACGATGAAGGTCCCACGCTTCCACCGCACCCGGCATTGCAGCTGCAGCCGGTGGGGGAGGGTCTGCAGGTAGTCGAGCAGGCCGCGGCTGTCCTCCTCGCCCCAGCCGACGAACCGCTTGAAGTAGGCCGAGGTCACGTAGAGCGCCTTTCGGCCGGTCGCGGGATGCCGGCGCACCGCCGGATGGACGTTTTCGAGCTGGTCTTCGCTGAAGCTGTGGCCTTCGCGCAGGCGCAGCTGCTTGTCCTTGTCGAGCTTGGCGTTGTTCGCCCAGATGGCCTTGCCCGAATAGACCACCTGCAGGCGGTCCAACATCTCGCGCATGCCCTCCGAGAGGCCTTCGTAGGCCAGGAACATGTTCGAAAACGCGGTGTCGCCGCCGTAGGCCGGCACGTCGTGGGCGTGCATGCAGATGCACAGCGGCGGCCGCGCCAGGAACGGACTGTCGGTGTGGAATCGGGTGAAGGGAACCACCGAGACCGGCTCATGCGCCTCGCGGCGGACCTCCTGCATGTCGGGGTGTCCAGGGAAGATCGGGGCCTGCGGCAGCTCGGTCAGTTCGCCGAAATAGCGCGAGAAGGCCTTGTGCTGCTCGGGCGTCGGGCTCTGGCCCCTGAACATGATGACCAGGAAGTGCTCGAAGGCCCGCATCACCTCGGCCAGCACCTCGGGCTCCAGCGGCTTCGACAGATCCACGCCGGTGATCTCGCAGCCGCAGGCGCCGGTGAGGGGCTCGACCCCGATGCGGCGGAACACCGGCATCAGCAGGCCGGCGACGATCACGCCGGGGGCGGCCTGATCGGACGATTTCAACGCGGCCGTCATGGGCTTTCCCTCGTTATCAAACGCCAGGGAACCTTATCATCCGCCGACCGGTGGCCAAGCCCGCCGATGGCTCACCCCAGCAGGTCGAATTCGTCCTGGCCGCCGATGGTGACGCCGAGGTCGTTCACGATGCCGGTCTCCAGCGAATAGACCCAGCCATGCACGCACAGATCCTGGCCGCGCGTCCAGGCGTCCTGGACGAAGACGTCGGAGGCGACGTTGCGGACCTGGCGGATCACGTTGAGCTCGCACAGGCGTTCCAGGCGCAACTTTTCCTCGCCGATCGCCTCGAGTTCGTGGCGATGCTCGTGGTTCACCTCGCGGATGGGGTGAAGCCAGTGGTCGATCAGCCCTCGACGTTGGCCGTCCACCGCCGCGCGGATGCCGCCGCAGCCGTAGTGGCCGACCACCAGCACGTGCTTCACCTTCAGGACGTCGACCGCGAATTGCAGCACCGACAGATAGTTGGCGTCCTGGGGCGGGGCGAGGTTGGCGACATTGCGGTGGACGAACATCTCGCCGGGGTCGAGCCCGACGATCTCGTTTGCCGGCACCCGGCTGTCCGAGCATCCGATCCACAGGTACCGCGGCGCCTGCTGCCCCACAAGGCGTTGGAAAAAGCCGGGGTCGGCGGCTGTCTTGCTCGCCGCCCAGGCGCGATTGTTGGCCTTCAGGTCATCCAGCATGGCCCGGCCTTAGAGCGGGTTGAGGTGAAAGAGCAAGGGGATCGCGCCCCAATCGGCCGTCCGTTGGTGCGCGCGGCCTCTTGCCAGGGGCGCCGGGCCTCCGCCAACTAGGGCGGAGCAAGGGAGGCGCGCGATGGCGCATGATTTCGGTGGCGCCCGGCGCAGACGCAAGTCGATCGCCGTTCCGGTGCTCGTCCTGGGCGCCGTAGCGTTGGTGGTGGCCTATCTGGCGGGCAGCTGGGTCTGGCATCGGCCCCGCGAAATCCGCAAGGCTCAGGCCTGGGCGATCTCGGGGGCGGCGTGCCAGCAGGTCTCGGCCCAGGCCTTCGCGGCCCAGCCCGTGCAAATCCACGCTCGCTTCGAGAACAACGACATCACCTTCGGTCGCGGCTACGGCCACGTCAGCTGCGACGACATCACCAACGACGGCGGCAGGGGCTACGGAACCTTCACCGAGTGCCAGTTCAACAGCCCTGGCGCGCTCGAGGTCGCCACCAAGACCGTCCACGCCTATTTCCTGACCGGCGGCGGCCCGGCGACAGTCACGGTCAAGAAGGACGCCGTCAGCTGCGTCCTGGCCGGCAAGTTCAAAGGCGAGCAGTCGACCCCAGGCGAATGAGCAGCTCCGCTCAGTGGTAGCGGCGGATCAGGCCCACCAGCCGGCCCTGCACCTGCACCTGGTCGGGGCCGAAGATGCGGGTCTCGTAGGCGGGATTGGCGGCCTCCAGGGCGATCGAGGCGCCGCGCTTGCGCAGCCGCTTCAGGGTGGCTTCTTCGCCCACCAGGGCCACCACGATCTCGCCGGAGTTGGCGGTGTTGGCCCGGCGGATGATCACCTGGTCGCCGTCGAGGATGCCGGCGTTGATCATCGAGTCGCCCTGCACCTCCAGGACGAAATGCTCGCCGGCGCCCAGCAGCGCCTCGGGAACCTGCATCCGGTCGCGTTCGTGCTGGATGGCGTCGATCGGGGTGCCGGCGGCGATGCGGCCCAGCACCGGCAGTTCGCGGATGTCATTGGCGGCGAGGGCGGGGCGAGAAGACTCGATCACCTGGGGTTTGAACGGCGCACGGTTGCGCGATCCAGGGGTCGCTTCTTCCGGCAGCCGCACCACTTCGAGCGCCCGGGCCCGGTGGGGCAGGCGGCGCAGGAAGCCGCGCTCCTCCAGGGCGGTGATCAGCCGGTGGATGCCGGACTTGGACGCCAGGTCCAGCGCCTCCTTCATCTCGTCGAACGAGGGCGAGACGCCGGTCTCCTTGATCCGCTCGTGGATGAACATGAGCAGTTCGTGTTGCTTGCGGGTCAGCATCTTAGCCTCGGAACAAACCAAAAACGTCTTGTGATGTTCTCTATGCGTTCCGTATTGAAGTCAAGTTAACGACGGCGCGGTGGATAAGCTGTGGAAATCACGATGGTTTTTGTCTCGCGCCGGGGCAGCGCCTTAACCCTTGCGCAGAATCACGGGCCTCGCCCGCGCCGGCGCCCCGCTTAGGCCCCGGCTAAACCTTTCCGCCGCAGGCGATCACCTACCGTCCGGCGGCTAGGCCTGGCCGGCATCGGGGGATGGGGCCATCGAAGATCGCTATCGGCCGGATATCGATGGGCTGCGCGCCGTCGCGGTGCTGTCCGTCGTCCTCTATCATTTCCAGGCGCCGGGCTTCGGCGGAGGCTTCGCGGGAGTCGACGTCTTCTTCGTGATCTCGGGCTTTTTGATCGGCGGCCACATCGCCGGCGACATCGCCGCGGACCGCTTCTTGCTGGTGGCCTTCTACGAGCGGCGCATCCGGCGGATCCTTCCGGCCTTGTTCTGCATGCTGGCGCTGGTGCTGCTGGCCGGGACTTTCATCCTGTTCCCGCCAGATTTCCTCAAACTCATCCCGATCTCGCTCGCGGTGGTCGGGTTCGTAGCGAACTTCAGGATCGCCGAGACCCTGGGCGCCTATTCCGGCGACGTCGCGCGCAACTCGCCCCTGCTGCACACCTGGTCGCTGGCGGTCGAGGAGCAGTTCTACCTGCTGTTTCCGTTGCTCATGCTGGCGATCGCGCGCTTCTCCGGGCGGAGATACGTGGCGTGGATGGCGCCCCTGGCGCTGCTGTCGTTGGCGGCCTGCGTCGTGGCGGCGCGCGTGGCGCCGCAGTCGAATTTCTTCCTGCCCGCGTTCCGGGCCTGGGAGTTCTTGCTGGGGGCGCTGTTGGCGGTCGGCGGGCTCGAGCCGCCGGCCAGCAGCAAGCTGCGCGGCGGCCTGGCCCTGCTCGGACTGCTGCTGATCGGCGCGGCGGATCTGACCTTGACCGGCGAGACCCCCTGGCCCAGCGAATTCACCCTGCTTCCCTGCGTCGGCGCGGGCCTCATCCTCTACGCGCGCTGCGAGGCGGGCAGCCTCGCCGGCCGGCTGCTGGTCAACCCGGCGGCCCGCTGGATCGGCCTCTGGTCCTACTCCCTCTATCTGGTCCACTGGCCGCTGCTGATCTTCGCCCGTTACTATCTCGACGCGCCGCTTTCGCCTGTTCTGCGGGGCGTCTTGCTGGCGGCGAGCTGCGGTCTCGCGGCCCTGTCCTGGCGGTTCGTGGAGCAGCCCTTTCGCGGCAGGGACGGGCTGCTCTCCACCGTCCCGCTCTATGCCGTGGCGGCGGGGGCGGCGATCCTCTTGCTGGGCGCGGCGTTCGGACTGCGCGGGGCCTATGGCGAACTCCATCCGGGTTGGGAGCGGTTCTTCCCCAAGCCCACCCTGGCCCAGCGGGTGTGCTGGGATATCCCGCCGGACGCCGCGGCCAGCCTCCCGCCCTGCCATCTCGGCGCCCGCACGCCCCTGCACGCCGTGCTGTGGGGCGACTCCCATGCCAGCGCCCTGGTTCCGGGCGTGGACGCCGCCTTCGCGGCCCACCATGACGCGGCCACCGTCTTCGCCATGGGTGGATGTCCGCCGGTGCTCCATCTCGAGGTGCGGGACCGCGCGGCTCCGGGCGTCTTCAAGCCGCTCCAGGCCGCGCTCGATCACTGGTCGGCGCGCTGCCCTCGGCGCAACCAGACGGCGCTGCATTGGATCGCCGCGCACAGGATTCCGGTGGTGATCCTGGCGGGGTACTGGATCGCCTTCGCCGACCCCGGCAACGCGCCGGCGGCTGTCGCCAACCATCTGGCGCCGGTCGACGCCACGCGGCCCCAGCTGACCGACGCGGCGGCGGTCTTCGAAACCGATTTCGGCCTTACCATCGCCGCCCTGCAGCGGATCGGCGCGCGGGTCTATGTGGTCGAGGACGTCCCGCAGCAAAACGTCGATGTGCCCGTCTCGCTGGCCTCGGACGCTCGGTTGGGGCGGGGCGCGCGCCGGGGGATCAGCCGCGCCGCCTATGACGCGGAG